>NZ_JBSTYP010000016.1:0-87847 GCF_054052405.1 Aeromonas aquatilis
CTCTGAGCATGGTGCAGTCCATTTATTGACCATGCAGCAATTAGATCAAACCCCGGGATCGGCGTCCAGGGGTTTGTCAGCAGTCTGAGAGCGCCTGGTGGCGCTCTTTCCATTCTATCAATAATCAGAACTTCATGTTGAACTGGGCAGAGGCCAGGAAGGCGTTGCCGTGGGAAGTACCTTGCCAGCGGTTCAAACTATCATGTTTCGGCAGGCCTTCATCGACGTCAACCTTTTTGCCATCCAGATAAGCCATACCAAAATCAACGCTCATATCGGTGTTGATATGGTAGGTAGCGCCAGCGCTATACCAGATACGGTCTGAGTCCGGAATACTCAAGCTACGGTATTCAGCTTCAATCGGGGTGTTGTCATAGGCGAAGCCCAGACGTGCTTCCCAAGCCGGGTTGATATACCAGGTACCACCGATGGAATAACGAAGAGAGTCTTTAAAATTCTCTGGTTTTTGCAAGCATTGACCAACAATTGCGCCATCTTTACAACCATTGCTGGTTGCTTTGAGTTCTTCAAACGCACTCCAGTCAGTCCAGTTGACGGAGTAATGAACTGCAAATTGCTGATTCAAACGGTGATATCCGGCAAATTCAGCTTGAGCTGGCAAGTCCAGCTTTAGATTGCCATCTACTGTTTTAAATACAGGCTTGCCATTCTGGAGACCGGCTACACCGGCAGTCGCTCCCTGAAAATCACCATCAAAGCTCATATCCACTTGTGAGCGATAAGTCAGAGCAAAGCGATGGTTTTCGTTAACTTCATAGAGAGTACCGATGTTCCAGCCAAAGCCCCAAGTATCCCCCTTAAGATGAGCGACATTGGTATCTTTGGGCAACGCTGTGCCAGTGTAACCCGCAAAACGGTTGAGTTCTGCAGCACCGTAAACGGCATTGATACCGGCACCGACACTGAAGTGTTCATTGATACGATAGGCAATGTTCGGGTTGATATTGAAGGTCATCAACTCGGTATTACCAGCACCGGCACCAGCCGCGAAGGTTTCCGTATATTCGGTTGCGAGACCGTAGTTGGAGAACAACCCAATACCCCAAGCCCACTGGTCATTTAGTGGCTGAATAAAGTAAGAGGCGGGGACGAAGGCTGCCGGAGCAATGCCTGACTCGCTTGCATCGGTTAATTTGGCAATTTTGTTCCCGTTTGCATCAACCCGATTTATTGCACCATCCACATCCACATCCGGTTTGATGTAGGTGCCGGAGACAGAAACCGCCATCTTGTCGAAGGTGGTCATGGCGGCCGGGTTACGGGCCAGAACGGAGGCGTTGTCGGCGATAGCCGCTTCACCGGCATAGGCGCGACCCAGACCGGAGGCCGAGTGCTCGTTCAACTGGAATGCCGCGGCATGGACTTGACCGGTGGCCAGCGCGATGGTGGCGGCAATCAGGCTCTTCTTGAAAATAGTTGTCGTCATGGTGTTCTCTCTTGTAGGCAGATTTTTTTGCCGATATTGGCTGCACGTTCAATGCAAACCTCGACAAAATCCGTTTTTATTTCAGCTTCTTCCCAATCAATTCTGGCGTGATTCTATGGATCTGGTAGGAGGTAAGAAATCAGACCAGTGACAGCAGAATACATAAAAGTGATCGATGTGTTAATCATTTGTTTTAACCTGCTGTTTAATTCATCATTTTCAGGGGCTAAAGATGGATTATTGACCTGGATTGCCGATCTCCGTCACAAAAATAATTTTGTCAATTTTTCGAAATTTTGAGGCAAATGAGTGACAAAGGGGAGTAATCAGGGGGGAACAGGCAGCGGCTGGTGACCGCCGCCTGCTATTGAGGATGGTTCTGAGGTTGTTAACCGGCGATGTTAAATGTCCCACTGCAGACGTGACTGCAGTGCGTTGGCAACGGGGGCAAGTGGCTCTTTCATCTCGCCAATCAGTACCATGTTGGCGCCTTTGAGCTGGACAATCTCCCCTTTGAGGGTGCCATCTTCAAAGGTGGCCTGTTGCAGGGTTAATGGCACATGTTTGGGCACTAAAAAGAGAGTGACTGGCCCCATCTTTCCCTGGATCACCATGTGCAAGGCTGGTCCTTGATAAAACGAGCAGTGATTGACATAGGTCACCTTGAGCCCATCCATCCCGCTTAAGGTGGCGCCATACTTCTCCATCTTGGCATTGATGTTATGCAGATTGACCTGCTCATCGACACCTTCAATAAAGGGCTCTTCGCCATAGACATGAGCCATCGCCACCTGTGCGAGGGAGAGGGCCGCAGGAGCCGTTTCTGGCAGCGTGATCCAGCGGGTGCTCATTCCCAGCAGGAAGGCGACCGATGCAGCCAGGGCGATCTGGCTCCAGGATGTCGATGTCCGGAGCTTGACCGGTGCCGTGCCAAGGGGTCGGGATGGCGGCATCTCATCTGGCGCGTCACTGTCTTGCAGCATGGCTTGCCTGAGCAGGATCCGTTCGGCTAGTCCGGCGGGGACCTCTACCTGCATGGCGCGCTTGAGGCTTCTGTCGAACTGCTTCATCTCGTCGAGGTAGTTCTGATTGGCCCGGCTGGCTTCAGCGGTTTTGAGAAAATCCGGTTGTTGATCGTTGGGCTGGATCATGGCGTTGCGGCGAAATTCGAGTTCATCCATGTCCGTGTCCTCTTGCTTGGTTCTTCTGCTCCATCGCCTCCTTGATCTGGTTGCGGGCGCGAAACAGGCGGGTCATGACGGTGTTCTTGTTGAGGCCGAGCATCTCGGCAATCTCCTCACCACTGAATCCTCCCACGACTTGCAGCAGCAGTGGCTCCTGATACTCCTCGGGCAACCGAGCGATGTGACGGTGCAACCACTCGTTCTCCATCTCCTGTTCGCTGTGCAGCGCATCGTGCTGGGGCTGAGGGTGATCGTCGAGATCCACCAGCTCTAGCTGTTTGCGTTCAAAGCGGCGAGCGTTCTCCCGTCTGAGGATGGTGATCAGCCACCCCTTGGCCGCCTTGTCATCCTGCTGGGTGTCGATAGCCTTCCAGGCACGCAGGAAGGTCTCTTGCACCAGATCTTCCGCTACGTTGGGATCCCGGGTCAGCCAGTAGGCATACCGGTAGAGATCGCCGTGAAGCGCATGAACCAGTGCTTCAAATTTGGTTTGTTTGTCAGCCATGGGATCAGAGACCGGCGAAGTAGCCGGATCATTTCCACCAATATGCTGCTGAGCACGTTTTTTTCTAAAAAACAGCAGTGCCATAGGGCAATCCTTGTCAGGGGGCGTGGCGGCGGGAGCGGGAACTCCTGTGCGCCAGCAGGTAAATCAGATGCGCAATACCGGCGGTTTCATCAGCCCTGAGGGTACGCGCCAGAGCGCGCCACTCGATAGGCGGGCCAGAAGAGGGCCGAGCAAAACAGGCTCGCTCGAGTGCGGCGAGCGTGTTGCCGACCCGATTATGCCCAGCGTCAGGCAACTGGCCTAATTGATAATAGGAGACCTGCCAGCGCATGGTCGCCCACAGGATCAGTGCCTTGCGACTGGCATCCGGCTGGTGTTGGGCAAGGGCACGTTGCAGTTGATAGAAGGCGCGCCAGCGGGGCCAGTGGCGCCATAGCGCACGCAGCGTTATGGCCAGCACGACCCACCAAAGGCTCTCTCGCAGTGCCATCTGCGATGTCTGCTGATCAGGTTGCCGATTTGTCGTTGCCTGAAACGTCAGCGTGATGGCAGGTAGGCTGGCCTGCTCAATCCGGCCACTTTGGGTATTAAACCAGGGCAGAACAATGGGGGGCAGGTGATAGTCGCCGCTCTGCTCCGCGACCAGAGTCTGGCGCCACTGTCGCTCAAACAGTAGCTTGCCATCTCGGTAACGCTCCTGCTGTTGCTCGCCATCGGGATGTGCCTGTATGCCGTTTGGCAGTTGATGGGCCATCAGGGGGGCAAGCTGTATCTGGCCGCTGTCACCATTTTCCATGGTCAGGGTGAGGATACGGATCAGCGGTTCACCCATTTCCCCCGTGGAGGCCGGTTCAAGCCGTTGACTCAGGGTCAGCCGGGTGGCCACCTGCGTGGCGGGGGCTTTGTCGACCCGAACCTCGAGTGGTGCCGCGCGGGCCGAGAGTTTTTGCGGCTTGTTCCCTTGCTGCGTGAGCTGCCCCTGCAAGCGGGGTGAGTCGAGGTACCAGAGTCCCGGCGCTTTTGCCTGAATAAGCCAGCTGCGGGTGAGCCGGCCGGGCAGACCAGCCTGAGCGGGGGCGATCCACTCGTCGCTACCGAGGCGACGGATAGTGAAGTTAGCAGAGCTGAGTTCGCTCAGCGCCGGGTTTTGCATACTGGTGGGCAGCCACAGTGTCAGCCGGTAGATCACCGGCTGGCCGGGATAGAGCGGGCCCTGATGATCAAGGCTGGCCTGCATCTCGAGGGGCGAGGGTGCTGGGGGCTTGGGCAGCGCGGCTGTTTTCGCCTCTCTCAATGGCAGGGTGAGCGAGGGGGTGAACTCATTTCCGAGCTTGAGCGGGGCAATCACCACCTCTGTATTTGCGGGTGAATTGCTCAGGTGCAGCGGGATCTGCCAGCGAGTCAGTTGTTGTACCGGGGTGGTGACCCGGCTCATGGTTACTCTGCCCACCGCAAACTGGCGCAGTAAAGGGGTGAGCTCCAGCTCGCTGCTCTGGCGCTCGTCATCCGCTTCGATGATCAGCAGCCAATCGCTGGGGTCAGCCCCCGGCAGCAGCTCTGCCCGGGGGGGCAGGGCCCAACCAAGTGGACTCGTCAGTGCGAGCAACAGCCCCCATCCAGCCCGCGTCACCAGGGCTCCTCCACCTTGATCAGATCCCGGCGCAGCGCCTCTTTGCGCAGCCGCTGCTCCAGCAGCAACACCGGGGGAGAGGGGGGCAGGGGCATTGCTGCTGCCTGCTGAGCAGCCGCTGGTTCGTGCTGTTTGCTGCTGTTGGTGTCGAGAGCTGCGGCCGCTCCTCCCTGTAACAGTGAGAGGTTATAGAGCGCATCTTCATGGCCGGGTTCAAGCGCCAGAGCGGCCAGATAGGCCTCTTTGGCGGCCGCAAACTCCCCCAGTTGCAGCAGGGCATTGCCGCGGTTGTAGTGGGCGGTGGCACTCGTCGCTTCCTGATAGGCTGAGATAGCTTGCCGGTAGGCACCAGCTCGATACCAGGCGTTGCCGCGCCAGACTGGATCGTTGAAGGTGCGGGCAGCCCTCTGAAAATCCCCCTCTTGATAAGCCTGCATCGCTTGCAGATCTCCCTTCTCTGCTGCTTGCAGATCTTGCGGCGTAAGCAGCTGAATTCCCACCATCAGCGCCACCATCAACCGGGCGCCGACTCTGGCCAGCAAGGCGAGCGGTAACAAGGGGATTAGCAACCAGGGGCCAAGATCCAGTGGCGCCGTGGTGAGGGCCGAGGTCGTGGTGGGGAGGGGGGCAAAGCGGGGGACGTCGCTGCCAAGCCACTGTAGCTCACCGCCGAGGCGATTGGCCAAGGCGGTAATGGCCTGACTATCGGGGGCGGGCAACTGAGCGGGCATGCGGGTGGCAAACCCCAACTCATTGGCCGGAATGGCAGGCATGGGGGCCGGTTGACCGCTGCTGGCAAGCAGAATATCGAGGCGTGCCGACTGGGTGTCGCGGCAGAGAAGGCGTTGCTGGCAGGGCCACAGAGCAGCGATTTGGGTCATCTGACTCCGGGTGAGGTCGTCGGTGATCAGCAGCAGACGCGCTTGTTCTCCAGGGGCCAGCTGCTTCATGGCAAGTTTTACTGCCCGTGCAGGGTTGCTGCCCTGCAGCGGCATTATATCGGGGCGCAAGTCGGGCAGTAGCAGCGAAAGGGCCTGATGATCCCGGGTGGGCGGCATGGCGAGGTAGGCATCGCCCGCGTAGAGGATCAGCGCAATGCGCTCGCCATTGGCGCGGCTCAGCAGCTGCTGTAATTGCCATCTGACCCGGGTTGCCCGATCCGGTTTGAGATCGGTGGCGGTCATCGAGCGTGACAAGTCGAGCAGCCAGATATCGAGCGGCGCCGCAGGTTGCTGTTGCAGCTCACCGCGCAGTGCGGGGCCACTCAGGGCCAAAATCACAGGCAGGGTTGCCAGCCAGAGCCAGGGGCGCTGAGGACGGGATGCTGGCAGCAAATAAGCCTGCATCGCAGGTGCGAGCAGCGGGGGCTGGCGACGGCGGCGCCATCCTTGCCAGAGCCAGGGGATGAGTGCGATCAGCCACAGGGGGCGGAGCAAGATCAGCTCCATCTGCGCGTGCCTCGTGCCAGCCAGCTACGCACCATACGCAACTCCAGCTTGCCACGCCCTGCCGGCAGCAGCAGCAAGCCACCCAGCAGAGCCAGCGGCCAGGGGTAGAGCTCGATCACCGGTTGATAATGGGCTACGGGCATGGGGGCCGGTTCAAGGGCATTGAGAGCCGCGTTGATGGCATCGAGATCGCTCTGGGTTCGCGCCCGGAAATAGCGCCCCTGTCCTGTCTCGGCCAGCTCTTTCAGGAGCGGTTCGTCCAGTTCGCTGCTGGGATCGGCCTGACCGCTGCCCGCCTCATCGTAGGGTTGGATAAAGGTATCGGGATCGGCCCCAACCCCCAGCGTGTAGATCCGTATTCCCCGTGCCGCGGCGAGTTTGGCCTCCTGCAGCGGGTCGGCATTGCCTGCGGTATTGCGGCCATCAGTGACTAGCAGCAGGGCGGTGGGGCGGCCAGGATCCCCATGCTGACGTGCCAGCTGGATCGCCTCGCCAAGGGCGGTGGTTCGGCCGACCAGATCAAAATCGAGCTCATCGCTCAAGGTCAACAGCGCGGGGATCTCCTGAGTGAGGGGAGAGAGCAGATAGGCGTGATCGGCAAAGACGATGAGGCCCACCCTGTCTCCGGCCCGTTTGGCGATCAGCGCCTTGATCTGCTGACGCACCGCCGTCAGCCGCGCTTGTTGTTCGCCGCTGTCGAGCATATCGGGGGTACGCATGCTGTCTGACAGATCCACCGCCAGCAGCAGATCCCGACTCCCTTCATATTGGATAACCGGTTCCCCCCACCACTGGGGGCGGCAGAGGGCGAGGATAAGGGCGCACCAGAGCAGCATGGCGCGCCAGAGCGGCAATCCGGCCTGAGGACGCAGCAGCGCAAACCCGGGGTGAGCCAGATAGCCGCGGCGCAGGGGTGGCAAGCCGAAGCGCACCAGCAAGGGCAGCACCAGCGCCAGCGCAAACCAGGGCCAGGCCAGGATCATGGGTGCCTCCGCGCGGCTTTACGCCTCGAGTGGGGAGATCGTTGCAAGAAGAGGGTCTGACCCCAGCGCCGATAATTTTGCTGCAGCTGTGCGCACTGATCGCGAGTCGGGTTCTGGCTACCATAGAGCCAACTGCTCCAGTGAGGCGAGAACTGGCTAAAATCGCTGCCGCCGTGGCGATCGACAAAGGCGAGCCACGCCTCTCCCTGCAACTGGCGCGCCTCGGGCCAGCGTTGCAGCGATTCGTGACGCAGGGCTTCCTGTATGCGTACCACCAGCAGCGCCGGATCTCCCTCCAGCTGACGGCACCAGCGGCGGTAACGTATCACCCTGCGGGCAATCAGGACGATCAGCAGCAGCAATAGGCCTGTGATCAATAGCCAAAATAGCGCCTGCACTCTGGGGTCAAGACTCTGTTCAATCAGATCCGGCCCCGGGTGGATGTCTCGCATCAGGGCGGCCAACGGCGGAGTGATGGCGTCGGAGGCGGGACTGGCGCTGTTGAGTTTGGCGGGTGAGATCATCCCTGATGACATAACCCCTCCTGCCATTGCTGTTGTAGCGTCTGGCTGTTATCGAGCAGATAAAGGCGCTGCACCAGCGGCAACAACAGTTGCTTGCCGTGGGCCAGCTGCTGCTCGGCGGCATGCCGGTAGCGCTGGGAGAAACCGGCATGGCTCCCATCCAGCCAACCCTGATAGTGCTGTCCTGGCCGATCGATGGCCACTGGCAGCTGGCCGTCAGGGGGAAGGGCTGCTTCAAGGGGATCGCGGATCTGCCAATAGTGAATATCGTGGCGCCGTGACAGTTGCTGCAACTGCTGACAGAGCGCCGACTCGCAGGGTCTGTGATCGGTGATGATCGTCAGCTTGGCACCGTGAGGTAGCTTCACGCCGGACAAGGTATCGGCCAGTGAGTGAGAAAGCGCCCGGCGGGCCAGCCCTTGCTGATAGTGATGGCAGAGGGATTCGAGCAGAGGCAGCACGCTGCCGCGCTGGCTCTGGTGATGGGGGATAAGCCCGTGGCAGACCAGGGTGTTGTGCTGCTTCTCCCCTTGCCAGATCAGGGCTGCTGCCAGCTCGCATCCCAGACGCGCCTTGAGCTGCAGCGTGGAGCCGAAATACATGGCGGGAGAGAGATCGATCAACAGCCAGTGCGCCTGATCGAGCTCCTCGCTATAGAGGCGGGTATAGGGACGACCGAGGCGTGCGGTCACTCGCCAGTCGATATGGCGTACCTCGTCACCAGCCTGATAGGCGCGCAGCTCTCGAAACGTGAGTCCGGGAGAGCGGCCCGGTTTGCCGCGTTCGCTGCTGCTTCTGCCTGCGTGAGGTGACTTCTTGGCTTTGGCCCAGAGCCGAATATTGAGCAGCCGTGGCAGCGACAGGGCGATATCGGGATGTAGACCGGGATCTAGGGGCATGGCACCTGATCCAGCAGTTGGGCGATCAGGATATCGTTATCCAGATTGTCGGCCAGTGCCTGATAGCTGGGTATAAGGCGGTGGCGCAGCACCGGATAGGCTTGCAGCTGGATATCTTCCGGCAGCACATAATCTCGTCCGGCAAGCCAGGCGCGGGCGCGGGCGGAGCGAGCCAGCCCCAATGTGGCGCGGGGGCTGGCCCCTACGGCAATTAGTGGCTCAAGGGCAGGGCACAGGCCGCTGCCCGGGCGAGTGGCGCAGACCAGCTCCACCAGATAGTGCTCCAGTCGGCTTTGCATGGTCACCGCCAGCACTTCACTGCGGGCACGTTGCAAGCTGGTCTGGCTCAGGGTCACTGGTGCCGCGCCAAGCTGTTCGCCGCTGGCGTTGAGCTGCAAGATGGCGAGCTCCATCGTAGGGCTCGGGTAATCCACCATCAGCTTGAGCAGAAATCGGTCGAGCTGGGCCTCCGGCAAGGGATAGGTTCCCTCCTGCTCGATAGGATTCTGGGTGGCGGCCACCATAAAGAGCGGCGGCAGCCGCCAGCTCTTTTTGCCCACTGTGATCTGGTGTTCGGCCATGGCTTCCAGCAGCGCCGATTGTACCTTGGCCGGTGCCCGGTTGATCTCGTCGGCCAGCACCAGATGGTTGAACAGGGGGCCTGGTTGGAATACAAAACTGGCATCCTGCGGGTGAAACACCTCGCTACCGGTGAGATCGGCAGGCAGCAGGTCGGGGGTAAACTGGATACGGGCAAAGCGCCCCTCGACGGCGCCAGCGAGCGCCTTGACGGCGCGGGTTTTGGCAAGGCCGGGGGCCCCTTCGATTAACACATGTCCTTCACATAACAGGGCAATCAGGAGCCCTTCTATTAGCTCCTCTTGCCCCAGGATCTGACTGCCAAGATAGTCCCTAAGTGCTCTGAACTCGGCCGCTGCCATGCGATAAACCCGTTGTTTTTATGGAAGTTGATCTTTTTATACTCCAGTTGCTTCCCAAGGGCGAGCAAAGGGGCCTTGTCGTGCTTAATTTAGTTTCAATCAGCTGTATGAAACTTGTGATTGGATTGTTAAGATGTGGCGCAATGAGGTCAGACCTCTGCCTTTTAAACCAAGGAGCCAGGATGAAACAGCCATTGAAACTGACGACTCGCCAGGGCGAACGGATTGCCGTCGTGGCGGGGCTGCGTACCCCCTTTGCCAAGCAGGCCACCGCCTTTCATGGCGTGCCTGCAGTCGATCTCGGCAAACTGGTGGTGAGCGAGATGCTTGCCCGTACCGATCTCGATCCCACGCTTATCGACCAGCTGGTGTTTGGTCAGGTGGTTCAGATGCCGGAAGCCCCCAACATTGCCCGCGAGATCGTGCTCGGTACCGGCATGAGCGTCAATACCGATGCCTATAGCGTCTCCCGCGCCTGCGCCACCAGTTTCCAGGCGGTGGCCAACGTCACCGAATCCATCATGGCCGGTACCGTAGACATCGCCATTGCCGGTGGGGCTGACTCCTCCTCCGTACTGCCTATCGGGGTGAGCAAGAAGCTGGCCCGCGCCCTGGTGGATCTCAACAAGGCGCGCAATCTGCAGCAGCGCTTCAATATTCTGCGTCAGCTGCGGGTCAAGGATCTGCTGCCGGTGCCGCCCGCAGTGGCGGAATACTCTACGGGACTTTCGATGGGACAGACCGCCGAGCAGATGGCCAAGAGTCACCAGATCAGCCGCGAGGCGCAAGATGCGCTGGCTCATCGCTCCCACACCCTGGCCGCGCAGGCTTGGGCTGATGGCAAGCTCAGCGGTGAGGTGTTTACCGCCCATGTACCGCCTTACAAGTCACCGCTGGAGCGGGACAACAATATCCGTGAAAGCTCGGATCTGGCGAGCTACGCCAAGCTCAAGCCGGTGTTTGATCGGGTCCATGGCACAGTCACTGCTGCCAATGCCACGCCGCTGACCGATGGCGCTGCTGCCGTGCTGTTGATGCGCGAAGGTCGGGCGAAAGAGCTGGGCCTCGAACCGCTTGGCTATATCCGCAGCTTCGCCTTCTCGGCCATCGATGTCTGGCAAGACATGCTGATGGGCCCCTCCTATGCCACGCCGCTGGCGCTAGACAGAGCCGGCATCACGCTCAGCGATTTGACCCTGATCGACATGCACGAAGCCTTTGCCGCCCAGACTCTGGCCAACCTCAAGATGTTTGCCAGCCACGAGTTTGCCCGTGACAAGCTGGGCCGCGATCAGGCCATCGGCGAGGTGGACATGGAGAAGTTCAACGTCCTCGGCGGTTCGCTGGCCTATGGCCACCCCTTTGCCGCGACCGGTGCGCGGATGATCACCCAGACCCTGCACGAGCTACGTCGTCGCGGCGGGGGACTGGGGCTCAACACCGCCTGCGCGGCGGGCGGATTGGGCGTGGCTATGGTGTTGGAGGTTGAATGATGAGCGCTAAGACTTTTTCCCTGGATGTTCGCAAAGATGGCATCGGTATCCTTACCATGGATGTGCCGGGCGAGAGCATGAATACCCTCAAGGCCGCTTTTGTCGAGGAGATCCGCTCCGTACTGGCGGAGGTGAAACGCAACAAGGATTTGATCGGTCTGGTGATCACCTCAGGCAAGAAGGACTCCTTCATCGCCGGCGCTGACATTACCATGCTGGCCGCCTGCAGCAGTGCCAAGGATGCCGAGACCCTGTCACGAGATGGACAGGAGATCTTTGCCGAGATCGAGGGGCTGACCATTCCGGTGATCGCCGCCATTCATGGTCCCTGCCTCGGTGGCGGGCTGGAGCTGGCGCTGGCCTGCCATGGTCGGGTGGTGACCGATCACGGAAAATCTGTGCTGGGATTGCCGGAAGTGCAGCTCGGTCTGCTGCCGGGCTCTGGCGGTACTCAGCGTCTGCCGCGCCTTATCGGGGTGGCCAAGGCGCTGGATCTGATGCTGACCGGCAAGCAGGTGCGCGCCAAACAGGCCAAGAAATTGGGGCTGGTGGATGATGTGGTGCCGCCGTCAATCTTGCTGGATGCTGCCATCAAGCTGGCCAAGAAGGGCAAACCGCGCCATCAGTTGAAACGGGATCTGCAGGGCAAGGTGCTGGAGACCAACAAGCTGGGTCGCAAGGTGCTGTTTGATCAGGCCAGCAAGGGGGTGAAAGCCAAGACCCGTGGCAACTACCCGGCGCCAGAGCGGATCCTGGACGTTGTGCGCATCGGCGTGGAGGAGGGGATGAAGGCTGGTTTGGCTGCCGAATCCCGTCACTTTGGCGAGCTGGTGATGACTGCTGAGTCTGCCGCCCTGCGTTCCATCTTCTTTGCCACCACCGAGATGAAGAAAGAGGTCAGCTATCAGGGGGCCGAGCCGCGCAAGGTGGCCCATGCCGCCGTGCTGGGCGGTGGTCTGATGGGGGGCGGCATCGCGTTCGTCACCGCCACCAAGGCCGGTGTGCCGGTGCGGATCAAGGATGTGGCAAGCGCCGGGATCGGCAATGCCATGCGCTACAGCTATGACATTCTGGCCAAGAAGCTCAAGCGTCGTCACATCCTGCGCAGCGAATTGGAAAAGCAGATGAGCCTGCTGACCGGCACCCTCGACTACTCCGGTTTCCACCGGGTCGACATGGTGGTGGAGGCGGTGTTTGAAGATCTCAATCTTAAACACCAGATGGTGAAAGACGTAGAACGTGAGTGCGGTGAACACACAGTGTTTGCCTCCAACACCTCCTCTCTGCCCATCAACCAGATTGCGGCAGAGGCGGCGCACCCGGAGCGAGTCGTGGGGCTGCACTACTTCAGCCCGGTGGACAAGATGCCGCTGGCGGAGATCATCCCGCACGCTGGCACCAGTGCCGAGACGGTCGCGACCACGCTGGCTTTTGCCCGTGCCCAGGGCAAAACCCCCATCGTGGTGAAGGACGAAGCCGGTTTCTACGTCAACCGCATCCTCGCGCCCTACATGAATGAGGCGGCAAGACTGGTGCTGGAAGGGGAGCCGGTGGAGGTGCTGGATAGCACACTGCTGGACTTTGGCTTCCCGGTTGGCCCCATCACCTTGCTCGATGAGGTCGGTATCGACGTGGGCGCCAAGATCTCCCCCATTCTCGAGAAAGAGCTGGGCGGCGAGCAGTTCCAGGCGCCCAAGGCGTTCGACAAGCTGCTGCAAAATGATCGCAAGGGACGCAAGAACGGCAAGGGCTTCTACCTCTATGGCAAGGCGGCACCGCGCAACAAGCTGACTGGCAAAGAGGGCAAGAAGACGGTGGACGAGAGCGTCTATGGCGTGCTCGGCATCAAGCCTTCAGCCAAGCTGGCCCGTCAGGAGATCGCGGAGCGCTGCGTGTTGCTGATGCTCAACGAAGCGGCCATGGCGCTGGATAGCGGTGTGGTGGCCTCGGCCCGTGATGGCGATATCGGTGCCATTTTCGGCATCGGCTTCCCGCCATTCCTTGGCGGCCCGTTCCGCTACATGGACACGCTCGGGATCGATCATCTGGTTGGCCGTCTGGAGTATTACCAGAAGCGCCACGGCGACCGGTTTGCTCCCTGTGCCCGTCTCAAGGCGATGGCCGCAGAGCAGCAGACCTTCTACTGATAAACCGCTGCAGAGTGACTGCAAGGCAAAGAGGCCCGCACACCATGCGGGCCTCCTTCTATGTTGTGGTTTGTTCAGGTTGTGCTGCGATGATGCCGGTAGAGGCGAAAGCTGATAAAAAACGGCCCACCGAAGTGGGCCGTCGAGATATAGGTGCATCGGTCAGATCCCCGGTTTGCGCTCCGGGCAACGACCTATGATATCGGGCGGCAGCTCGCCGTTATCCTGCTCCAACACTACGTCGAACCCCCACAGCTGATGCAGGTGCTTGAGCACCTCATGGCGAGAGTCGCCAAGGGGGATGCGGTTGTGGGGCACATAGCGCAGGGTGAGGGAGCGATCCCCCTTCACGGCGACGTTGTACACCTGAATATTGGGCTCCAGATTGCTGAGGTTGTACTGGGCCGACAGAGTATTGCGCACCTGACGGTACCCCTCGTCATTGTGGATAGCGGAGACCTTCAGATAGTTCTTCAGATCGTCGTCATCAATGGCGAACAACTTCATATCCCGCATCACTTTCGGGCTTAAGAACTGGCTGATAAAGCTCTCATCCTTGAAGTTCTGCATGGCAAAGTGGAGGGTTTCGACCCAGTTGCTGCCGGCGTAATCGGGGAACCAGTATCTGTCTTCCTCGGTCGGGTTCTCGCAGATGCGGCGCAGGTCGGTAAACATGGCAAACCCCAGCGCATAGGGGTTGATCCCCGAGTAGTAACGACTGTTGTAGGCCGGTTGATAGACCACGTTGGTGTGGCTGTGCAGCACCTCCATCATGAAGCGATCGCTCAGCTTGCCCTCGTCATAGAGGTGATTGAGGATGGTGTAGTGCCAGAAGGTGGCCCACCCCTCGTTCATCACCTGGGTCTGCTTTTGCGGATAGAAATACTGGCTGATTTTGCGCACGATACGCACCACTTCCCGCTGCCATGGCTCCAGCAGGGGCGCATTCTTCTCGATGAAATAGAGAATGTTCTCCTGGGGCTCTGCGGGGTAGCGTCTGTCCTCCACCCCTGCCGCTTTATGCTGCTTTGGCAGGGTACGCCACAGCTCGTTGACCTGAGTCTGCAGGTAATCTTCCCGCGCCTTCTGACGTCGTTTCTCCTCTGCCATCGAGATCTTCTGTGGCCGCTTGTAGCGATCGACCCCGTAGTTCATCAGGGCATGACAGGAGTCGAGCAACTTCTCCACTGCATCGATGCCGTGTTTCTCTTCGCACTCGGTGATGTATTTTTTGGCGAACAGCAGGTAGTCGATGATGGAGGAGGCATCGGTCCACGCCTTGAACAGATAGTTGTTCTTGAAGAAGGAGTTATGGCCGTAGCAAGCGTGGGCCATCACCAGCGCCTGCATCGGCATGGTGTTCTCCTCCATCAGGTAGGCGATGCAGGGATCGGAGTTGATGACGATCTCGTAGGCCAGTCCCATCTGGCCGCGCTTGTAATTGCGCTCGGTGTGGATAAAGCGCTTGCCGAACGACCAGTGTTGATAGCCGATGGGCATGCCGACGCTGGAGTAGGCATCCATCATCTGTTCGGCGGTGATCACCTCGATCTGGTTGGGGTAGGAGTCCAACTTGTAGAAACGGGCGACCCGGGCGATCTCCTGGTGATAGGTCTCCAGCAGATCGAAGTTCCAGTCCGGTCCATCATCCAGTGGCGCTACACGTTTTTCAGTTTCGATCATGTGACCTCCTCACGCCGCTTGTTTCTTGAACAGCTCGCGGAACACCGGATAGATATCCTCGACTTTACGAATGTGTTCCATCGCAAAGTGGGGGAACTGGCTGGCTACCGACTCATATTCGTGCCACAGGGTCTGATGGGCACGGGTGGTGATCTCGATGTAGGAGTAGTAGCGCACCCTTGGCATGATGTCCCGCGCCAGGATCTCCCTGCATTGCGGTGAATCATCTGCCCAGTTGTCACCATCCGATGCCTGCGCAGCATAGATGTTCCACTGGTTGGCGGGGTAACGCTCATTGATGATGTCATTCATCATCTTGAGGGCGCTGGAGACGATGGTGCCGCCTGTCTCCTGGGAGTAGAAGAACTCGTGCTCGTCCACCTCCTTGGCCTGTGTGTGGTGGCGGATGTAGACCACCTCTACGTTCTTGTAAGTCCGGCTCAGAAACAGATAGAGCAGGATATAGAAACGCTTGGCCATCTCCTTGGTGGCCTGATCCATGGAGCCTGAGACGTCCATCAGACAGAACATAACCGCCTGGCTGGAAGGGACGGGCCGTTTGACGAAGTTGTTGAACTTGAGATCGAAGGTGTCGATAAACGGCACCGCGTCGATCCGCCGCTTCAGCTCCCTGATCTCCTTCTCGAGCTGGGCAATTTCGGCAAAGTGTTCGTTAGGATCGGCGGCCAGCAGGGCCAGCCGCTCTTCCAGTTCATGCAGTTGGCGTTTTTTGCCAGCTTGCAGCGCCATGCGACGCGCCAGCGAGTTTTGCAACGAGCGCACCACGTTGATGTTGGCGGGCACCCCGTTGGAGGTGTAGCCCGCCCGGTAGGTTTTGACTTCCATCAGCTGGTTGAGCTGGGTTTTCTGCAGCCGCGGCAACTCGAGATCTTCAAACAGCAGATCGAGGTACTCATCCTTGGAGATCTGGAACACGAAATCATCGGCCCCTTCACCCTGATTGGAGGCCTGCCCCTCGCCGGAACCCTGACCGCCGCCCCCTCCTTTGGGGCGGTCAATCTTGTCGCCGGAGACGAATTGATCGTTACCGGGATGCACCATCTCCCGTTTACCGCCTTGCCCCTGATGAAAATGGGGCTCGCCGATATCCTTGGTCGGAATGCTGATGCTCTCGCCCTTGTCTACGTCCTGAATGCTGCGCTTGGAGACAGCATCAGAGACCGCTTGTTTTATCTGCTTCTTGTAACGGCGGATGAAACGCTGCCGATTGACAGCGCTTTTGTTTTTGCCGTTGAGCCTGCGGTCGATAAAATGCGCCATAACTCCCCCTTGAACAGTCAGGGTCAGGATGACTTGCGTACCCTGAGATACCATTCGGAGAGCAGTCGCACCTGCTTGCGGGTGTAGCCTTTCTCCATCATCCGTTCGACAAAGTTATCGTGCTTCTTCTGCTCCTCGGCCGAGGTTTTGCTGTTGAAGGAGATAACCGGCAGCAGCTCTTCCGTGTTGGAGAACATCTTCTTCTCGATCACGGTGCGCAGCTTCTCGTAACTGGTCCAGTTGGGGTTACGGCCTGCATTGTTGGCCCGGGCACGCAGCACGAAGTTGACGATTTCGTTGCGGAAATCTTTCGGGTTGCTGATCCCGGCGGGTTTTTCAATTTTCTCCAGCTCGCTGTTGAGGGACGCTCTGTCAAACAGCTGGCCGGTTTCAGGGTCACGGTACTCCTGATCCTGGATCCAGAAGTCGGCATAGGTGACGTAGCGATCGAAGATGTTCTGACCGTACTCGGAGTAGGACTCGAGATAGGCGGTCTGGATCTCCTTGCCGATGAACTCCACATAGCGCGGGGTCAGATAACCCTTGATGAACTCAAGGTAGCGATCGTGCAGCTCTTGCGGGAACTGCTCGCGCTCGATCTGCTGCTCCAGCACATAGAAGAGGTGCACCGGGTTGGCTGCCACTTCCGCGTGGTCGAAGTTGAAGACGCGGGAGAGGATCTTGAACGCAAAGCGGGTAGAGAGACCATTCATCCCCTCGTCTACCCCGGCGTAGTCGCGATACTCCTGATAGCTCTTCGCCTTGGGATCGGTGTCTTTGAGGCTCTCGCCATCATAGACCCGCATCTTGGAGTAGAGGCTGGAGTTTTCCGGCTCTTTCAGCCGTGACAGTACCGAGAATTGGCCCAACAGTTCGAGGGTGCCCGGGGCGCACTTGGCCTCGGTCAGTTCGCTGTTGACCAGCAGCTTCTCGTAGATCTTCACCTCTTCCGAGACGCGCAGGCAGTAAGGCACCTTGACGATGTAGACCCGGTCGAGGAAGGCCTCGTTGTTCTTGTTGTTGCGGAACTGCTGCCACTCGGATTCGTTGGAGTGAGCCAGCAAGATGCCGTCAAAGGGGAGGGCTGAGAGCCCTTCTGTACCGTTGTAGTTCCCCTCCTGAGTTGCTGTCAGCAGCGGGTGCAGCACCTTGATGGGGGCCTTGAACATCTCCACAAATTCCATCACCCCCTGGTTCGCTTTACACAGCGCACCTGAGTAGGAGTAGGCATCGGCGTCATCTTGGGCGAAGTGCTCCAGCATGCGGATGTCGACCTTGCCGACCAGTGAGGAGATGTCCTGGTTGTTGTCATCGCCCGGTTCGGTCTTGGCGATGGCAATTTGATCGAGGATGGAGGGGTTGACCTTCTCTACCTTGAACTTGGTGATGTCGCCGCCAAACTCGTGCAGGCGCTTGGCCACCCAGGGGGACATGATAGGACGCAGGTAGCGACGCGGGATGCCGTACTCTTTTTCCAGGATCTCCCCATCCTCTTCGATATCGAACAGGCAGAAGGGGTGATCGTTGACCGGTGAGCCCTTGATGCGATAGATGGGTACCTTCTGCATCAGGGATTTGAGTTTTTCTGCCAGCGAGGATTTACCGCCGCCAACGGGGCCCAGCAGATAGAGGATCTGTTTCTTCTCTTCCAGCCCCTGGGCGGAGTGTTTGAGGTAGGAGACAATCTGCTCGATCGCCTCTTCCATCCCGTAGAAATCCTTGAAGGCGGGATAGCGTGCCACGACGCGGTTAGAGAAGAGTCGGCTCAGTCTGGGGTTGGCAGAGGTGTCTACCATCTCCGGCTCACCGATGGCGGTCAGCAGACGTTCGGCTGCGGAGGCGTAGCAGGCTTTATCCTGCTTACACATATCCAGGAACTCCTGGATGGTATATTCCTCTTCTCTCGCTTTTTCATATCGCTGTTGGTAATGCTCGAATATGCCCATAACTTTGCCCTCGTTATAGTCGCTTACCCTGAAAAAAGTGGATGACTACTTTTGTGTTGTGCGCTTTTAAAGCCTAGTCAACAGCCTCCAGTAATCCATCACGGTTGATTGGTTAAATTCTGAAGAATCCTGCCCGATCCTTGTGCGGGGAGGGTCAGTCAACAACACCGCTATGTTACTGACTGTTAAATTATTTTTGCCATGATAGTGAGGTAAATGTCAAAGACATAAAAAATAAATGTTTATGGGAAAGAGGGAACTTATTGCGAAAAGATTAAGGGGTTTGACGAAAGGCAATGGGGCTGCGGGTTGGCGGGGTTATCAATGAAAGTGTCATTACGTGAACGTCAACGTAAATTGGTTTGTTTGGAGTTTATGTTCTAATTTTTACATTGACGCTACATTTTGAGTGCCATAGATTGGCGATGTGTGAGCAGCAAGACGCTTTAGCAAGAGAGTTGACTGTTGCCTCACCAAGCTCTGTTTAAGCACGTTTCCGTTGGCTTGACCCTCGCAACCGCGAGGGTCTTCTTTTTCTTTTTCTGTGTCTGTAAACGCTTGTTTCTGCTGGTGGCTATTGAAGCCACCAGCACTCATCTAGCAAGGGTAGGCTTGTTGCACTGCCGCCAGGACGCGGGCAAACGGGTGGGCGGCCAACTGGCCTGCACCCGCCAGCGATTTGGCTTTGACCCGGCTGGTCAGCGGTGTGGTGATGCCGCACAGGAAACGGGCCAGAACACGATCATCCACCGAACCTGTCTTGGCAATGAGCGGATCGCACCAGGCGCGGATCCCCGCCTCGTTTGGCATGGTCAGTGAGGGGAGGGACGGGAGATGCGCCACCTCGCCGCGACAAACCGAACAGTGGCCACAATGAACCAGCGCCACCTCATCGGCAAAATAGCGGGCGAGGCGGTGGCTCAGGCACTCACTTGATGTGAAAAAGTCGAGCATGGCTTGCAGTCTGGCCAGCTCGCTCTGCTCTTTTTGCAGGAACAGGGCGTGCAGGGCGTTTGCCTCTTGTTCGTTGTCCCACCCCTGACGGGTGATCCGGTAGACCTCGGTCATCTGTTTGCTTTCAAGCTCGATCCAGCCTTGCTGCTGCAGGTAGTCGAGCGCCGCAACGGCCCGCTGCCGCTCCCCCTGATAGCCTTGCCAGAGGGCGTCAAAGTCCATGGTGCACCAGCTGCGCGCTTGCGGGGCGCAGGCGAACAGTTGCTCCAGAAACTGGCGACGATCCGGATTAAAGCGACTCACAATCTCGCCTTTATCCAGCACAAACTTGAAGCGGTAATCTGCGTAGTAGCTGTAGGCCGGGGTGATGATGCCCGCCATCTCCAGATAGACCAGCAGGGTTTTAAGGGGCAACTGGCGGATATTGGTGTCGTTGGAGAGGCGCAGCAGGGTGAATTCCCACTCGTTCCCGCTCTGCTTGATGATGGCAAGGAGCTGGAGGATGGCACTCAAATCCGGCGTATCGCCGTAGACGAAGTTCTCCAGCACCGGCAGCTGGCTCTGGTTGGCCAGCACGATACAGCGCGATGGCTGGCCATCCCGTCCGGCGCGGCCAATCTCCTGGCTGTAGTTCTCGATGGATTTGGGCAGATCGTAGTGAATGACCCGCCGGATATCTGCTTTGTCGATCCCCATGCCAAAGGCGATGGTGGCGACGATGCAATCCACCTTGCCCGCCATGAAGTCGTGCTGGATCTGACTGCGCAGCGCCGAGTCGAGTCCGGCATGATAGGCGCGGGCGTTGATCCCTTCTCTGATGAGTTGCTCGGCGCAGGCTTCGGCGGTGTGCTGCAAGGTGACGTAGACGATGGTGGGGGCAGCCTGATCGTTGGCCAACTCCTGCGCGAGCCAGCTATCCCGCGCGTCGGGCGACAGGGGAATGACCGCCAGATCAAGATTGGAGCGGTAGAAACCGGTGACCACGACCCCTTCCGGCGCGATGCCGAATTTGGTCTGCATATCCTGAATAACCGCCGGTGTGGCGGTGGCGGTGAGCAGCAGCACCTGCGGGATCTTCAGATCATGGCGATAGCTCGGCAGCTTGAGGTAGTCGGGGCGAAAGTTGTGGCCCCACTCAGAAATACAGTGAGCTTCGTCAACCACCAGCAGTGATAGGGGCACTTGCTGGATAAAACGGCGAAAACGCTCGTTCTTGAGTCGCTCCACCGAGATCATCAGGATCTTGAGCTGGCCATCCAGCGCCTGCTGCATCACTCGTCGGCTCTCCTCCGGGCTCTGGCTCGAGTCGAGGGTGGCGGCGCTTAGTCCCTTGCTTTTAAGGAAGGCGAGCTGATCGTGCATCAACGCCAGTAGCGGCGAGATCACCAGGGTCAGGTGTGGCAGGGCGAGGGCAGGCAGCTGATAGCAGAGGGACTTGCCGGAGCCGGTGGGAAAGATGGCGGCGGCACTCTGACCTGCCAGCACCCGGCTGATCACCGCTTCCTGACCTGGCCTGAGTGCGGAGAAACCAAAATATTGGTTGAGCAGGGATGGGATCATGGCAAGGCTCCGCGGCAAATGGGGGATGATAGCACAGCGACACGGTCACGGGTGGCACAGGAATGGTCGTGAGGGTAAGGGCAGAGAGTGTCGATAAAACGTACAAAAATGGGTGGTTGCGCTGTGGTTAAGGTTTTGTTGCGGTTTTTTGTGATGGAAACGGGATATTTTTTGGTGAGTCTCTGGAAAAAAAAGATGGCGAATGGGATATTCCGACATGCAATCCGGTGATTGGCGGATCGGCCCGACAGAAGGCTGGCCACAGACACCACATTCGGGCGACAGGGGTCTCCCGATGGGTGGTTGCAGACAGGACTCATGATTCATGCACTACGGTGCTTAGGGACTTTTTTGATGACACAACAACACCCCCTCCTTCGGCTGGTCAATAGCACCAGTCTGGTCAGCCAGATCCTGGTTGGTCTGGTATTCGGTATCTTGCTGGCACTGTTTGCGCCAGAATGGGCGAAAACGGCCGGTCTGCTCGGCAGCCTGTTCGTTGGCGCACTGAAAGCGGTGGCGCCGCTGCTGGTCTTTGTACTGGTGATGGCGGCCATTATTGGTCACAAGCAGGGCCAGAAGACCAACATGAAGCCGATCCTGTTGCTCTATCTGTTTGGTACCTTCTCTGCGGCCGTGGTCGCGGTGATTGCCAGCTTCCTGTTCCCCTCCAACCTCCATCTGGTGGCCAATACTGCCGAGATCACCCCGCCGGGCGGGATCACCGAGGTGCTGCAGACCCTGCTGTTCAACGTGGTGACCAATCCGGTCAAGGCGCTGATGGATGCCAACTATATCGGGATCCTGGCGTGGGCTGTCGGTCTTGGTATCGCCATGCGCCATGCCAACGAGAGCACCAAGGCGCTGATCACTGACCTTTCTCATGGTGTCTCCGCCATCGTGAAAGCGGTGATCCGCTGTGCTCCGCTCGGGATCCTGGGTCTGGTTGCCTCCACTCTGGCTGAGACCGGCTTTGACGCCCTGTTTGGCTATGCCCAACTGCTGGTGGTGCTGATCGGCTGCATGCTGTTTATCGCATTCGTGGTCAACCCGCTGATCGTCTTCTGGAAGATCAAGCGTAACCCCTATCCGCTGGTGCTGACCTGCCTCAAAGAGAGCGGCGTGACCGCCTTCTTTACTCGCAGCTCTGCCGCCAACATTCCGGTCAACATGGCGCTGTGTGAAAAACTGCGCCTGCCGGAAGACACCTACGCGGTCTCCATCCCGCTGGGTGCCACCATTAATATGGCGGGTGCGGCCATCACCATCACAGTGCTTGCCATGGCGGCGGTACATACCCTGGGGATGGAAGTGGACATGGCAACGGCCGTGCTGCTCTCTGTGGTTGCAACCGTCAGTGCCTGTGGCGCGTCCGGTGTAGCCGGTGGCTCTTTGCTGCTGATCCCGCTGGCCTGTAGCCTGTTTGGCATCAGCAACGACATCGCCATGCAGGTGGTGGCCGTCGGCTTTATCATCGGCGTATTGCAGGATTCTGCCGAGACAGCACTTAACAGCTCCACCGACGTGCTGTTCACCGCCGCAGCTTGCATGGCTGAAGATGAAACCTTGCTGGATGTGGCTTCGGTACCGAGCCGCGAAGCCTGATCTCGCAACGGTCAGTTTCGCAACACACTTGCGCCCTCTTCGGAGGGCGCTTTTTATTGCCGGATTTGCTCTCTTTTCCTCTTTGAGCAATCTCATTGGCTGATGTGCCAGACATTCTGTCGCCCTTGTCCAGGGCGCTACCTTATCTTTATCCCTTCGAGTTGTGCTTACTCCCTCTGTTGTGCGTCACACACCTTTGTCTGCTCTGCCAAGAGCCGATTACTATGGCTTACCCCAGATCTTCAAGACAATCACAGCATCACAGAAGAATGGAGGTGGCTGGCTGCGGCAGATGAACCCAACCCGTCCTATCAGACACGCCATCATGGTTTGGTGAGGGGGAGTAAACGTGTTGTGGATATTGAGTTGCGGGCATGGGGGGGAGTCATGGTGATACCCGACGTGTTCAGTCATGGCGCTGGTGATCATGCAGACAGTCAACAGAGTGAAAGGTGTAATAAGGAGAGAGAAGGGTAATCGCGGTGGCACAGAGTGCAGAGAGAAAAAGCCAGCCGAGTGTTCGACTGGCTTTTTGCTATCAATGGTTGGTGGGGGATTAACCGACCAGCTGATAGAGGATGGCGGAGATGGAGGCCAGGCCCATCACGGTGACGAACACGTTGCTGATATGGCCCTGATACTTGGCCATGGCCGGCACGTGCTTGATGGCGTACATCGGCATGATGAACAGGATGGTGGCGATGATGGGGCCGCCCAGCGATTCAATCATGCCCAGGATGGAGGGGTTGGCAATGGCGGTGCCCCACAGGGTCAGGATGAAGAAGGCGATGATGAACATCTCGACTTTCTTGGCGTTCGGCTCTTTGCCGGACTTGCGCATGTTCTGCACGATCATCCCCTTCAGACCTTCACGGGCACCCAGATAGTGACCGAAGAAGGAGGAGACGATGGCTACGAAAGCAACCAGCGGACCGAAGTAGGAGATGATGGGGCTCGCATGCTGGTTGGCCAGGTAGGAGAGCACGGCGATGTTCTGGGACTTGGCT
Organism: Aeromonas aquatilis; assembly: GCF_054052405.1. Lineage (NCBI taxonomy): Bacteria > Pseudomonadati > Pseudomonadota > Gammaproteobacteria > Aeromonadales > Aeromonadaceae > Aeromonas > Aeromonas aquatilis. Next base: position 23,241 of record NZ_JBSTYP010000016.1, read on the forward strand.
TCTGCCAGCTGGGCTGGGGTCAGGCTCATGACGCAGGAGAAGACGAAGAACATCACGAAGCCCAGCAGCACCAGAGCGGTACGCTTGAGGATGGCATCGGCTTTCTTGGCTGCGTGCTCACCATGCTCGCGGCGCTGGGCCAGGGCGAAGCTGGAGATGGCCGGGCTGTGGTTGAAGGAGAAAACCAGTACCGGGATGGTCAGCCACAGGGTAGTGGCGAAATCCTTGGCAGAGGGAACCTGCTCCAGCGCGGCACCGGTCCAGTCCGGGATCAGGTAGAGGGAGATACCGGCCAGAATGGCGATCAGCGGGTAGACCAGGAACTCGGTCACTTTCAGCATCAGCTTCTCACCGGCCAGCATCACGGACATCATGCCCATGATCAGCACGATGGAGAGGATCCAGCGCGGCGGTGCACTCATCTGCAGCTGGTTGACCATGAAGCTGTCAACAGTGTTGGTGATGCCGACGCCGTAGATCAGCACAATGGGGTAGATGGCGAAGAAGTAGAGCAGGGTGATTAATTTACCGGCCCCCACGCCAAAGTGCTCTTCCACCACTTCGGTGATGTCCGCATTGGGTTTCTTGGAAGAAAGCACGAAGCGGGCCAGGCCGCGGTGGGCCAGATAGGTCATGGGGCCGACCAGCAACGCCATGACGACCAGTGGCCAGAAGCCGCCCATACCCGCGTTGATCGGCAGGAACAGGATGCCGGCACCGACGGCGGTACCAAACAGGCTGATGACCCAGGTGGTGTCTTGTTTCGCCCAGCCTTTTGCTTGAGCGGAGCTGATTCCTTGCTCCTGTGCAGTCGCAACATCCTGTGCGCCAGTGACAGTATTAGACATCTATCTCACCCCGAATGTGTGGTTTTTATTAAGTCGGCGCAAGGATAAGGTTTTTTTAATCAAAAATGTTGATCAAATTCATCTTTACGGCACAGAAAGCCGCACTTTCTTATGAAAATGTGATCAAAACAATAAAAGTTCAATTTTTGTTTATCAATTGGCACGTTATTTTAGTGTTAACGATTAAATATCACTCGGCAAGATGTAGGTAAATTGTTATCTCTCAAGATGCTGGGCTAGCTGGTTGATCATGCTGGCGGTGGCTCCCCAGATAAAGTGCTGCTGCCAGGGGATCCAGTAGATGGTGTGCTGCTTTCCCCCTCTGGCGATGATCAGGGGGATGTGGTTGCGTCGATCCAGCAGATGGGCCAGCGGTACTTCGAAGGCATGATCCACCTCATCCGGACTCAGAGTGAGGGGATAGTCGCCATCAAGCAGCCCGAGTACCGGCAGCACCTCGAATCGCGACACCGTATTGAGCGGGTTGAGGGTGCCGATCACCTCGATCAGCTGTGCCGGAATGCCGAGCTCCTCTTCGGTTTCCCGCAGCGCCGTGGCAATCAGGTTCTCGTCATCGGGATCCTGGCGCCCACCGGGAAAGCTAATCTGCCCCGCATGGTGGCGCAGCCGGGGGCTGCGCCGGGTCAATAACACGCTGAGCCCCTCGTCGCGCGCCACCACCGGGATCAACACCGCCGCCGGACTGAGCCCGCCAATGGCGAGGCGATGGGCCGGGGCGGGTTGCTGCAACTGGAAGCGGGTCAGCAGTTCGTGGCGATCCATGGCGTGTGTTATGTCCTCTGTGGTGGCCTGACTGTGGGGAGGGTTATAGCGCAGAGAGGGGCGGCAGGATGCGGGCAACCTTGTCATAGGTCTCCTGATATTCGCTGTCGGCATCGGAGTCGGCTATGATGCCGCCACCGGCCCAGCAGTGCAGATGCCCCGCTTCGGCGATCAGGGTACGAATGCAGATGCTGGTATCCATCCGGCCGTGCTGACTGAGATAGCCGATGCTGCCACAATAGGCATTGCGGCGCTGGGGTTCCAGCTCCTCGATGATCTCCATGGCGCGGATCTTGGGGGCGCCGGTGATCGAGCCACCCGGGAAACAGGCACGCAGCAGATCCACCCCTTGCCAGCGTGCATCGAGCTCACCGTGGATGGTGGAGACCAGATGATGTACCGCCGGAAACGACTCCACGCTAAATAGATGAGGCACGCTGACCGAGCCCGGCCGGCTGACCCGACCGATGTCGTTGCGCAGCAGATCAACGATCATCAGATTCTCTGATCTGTCCTTGTCGGCCTGCGCCAGCTCCAGCGCGACTTGCCGATCGGTAGCCGGATCAGGGTGGCGAGGGCGAGTGCCCTTGATGGGCTTGGTCTCGATATGGCGGCCATCGAGCAGCAGGAACCGCTCGGGGGAGAGGCTCAGCAGCGCGCTGTCCGGCAAGCGGATAAAGGCTGAGAAGGGAGCCTTGTTGGCGGCCGCCAGCAGGCAATAGGCCTGAAACTCATCCCCCTGATAGGGGGCGCTGAAACGCTGAGTCAGGTTGATCTGGTAGCAATCCCCCGCGGCGAGGTATTCCTGAATGCGGGCAAACTTCTCGCCATATTCCGCGCGGCTCATATTGCTCTGCCACACCCCCTGCAAGGCAAAGGCGGGGGGCGGTTTGGTCTGTTGTTGTTCGAGCCAGGCCAGCCGTTTGGCAAGGCCCGCTTCATCCCCCCAGTGCACCAGCTGCCACTCACCGGTCGCCACATTGCGTAGCAGCGCCCAGTCATAGATGCCCACCGCCATGTCTGGCACCGCGATATCGGCGGCTGCCTGCACCGGCAGCCGTTCGAAGCGGCGGCCCAGATCATAGCCAAACAGACCGAGGGCCCCGCCAATGAAGGGAAGTCGAGTGGCGCATAGATCCAGCTCCCCCAGCAACTGTTGCTGGGTATGGGCCAGCAGGGCGAGGGGATCCTCATTGTGCTCGCGGATCTCGCCATCTTGGGTGAGGGTGGTGACCAGGCCCCGGGTCTCGAGGGTCGCTAGCGGATCGGCAGTGATGATATCAAAGCCGTTGTCGGCGCCGAGTGGCCCCGCCGATTCCAGCAACATGGCCCACGGCTGATGTTGCAGACGGGCAAATAGCTGATGGCGTTCAGCACTCTGGTCTAGATAATGGATATGCAGTGTTGGCGTCATTTTATGTTACACAGGCAACAGTTTAGTTCCCGAACCCTAGTCGGTGCTGGTGTGCAAGCGTATCATAGGTGTCGGTGACTTAAGAAAAAACTGCCGTGTTGTACGTTTTTTGCTGGTTGATAGTTTTTAGCCAGCACGTCAGCACGGCCCATCATATGGAAGCTCTTGCTCTGCTCCGTGGCAGAGATAAGGACCAGTGAGGATAATATGAGCATTATAAAAAAACAGGATTTCATCGATTCCATCGCAGATGCCCTCCAGTACATCTCCTATTACCACCCCCTGGATTTTGTCCAGGCAGCCAAAGCGGCCTATGACCGCGAGGCCAACCCGGCCGCCAAAGATGCCTTGGCCCAGATCCTGATCAACTCCCGCATGTCCGCCGAAGGTCATCGTCCGCTCTGTCAGGACACCGGTATCGTGACCTGTTTCGTCAAGATCGGCATGCAAGTCCAATGGGACAGCGACATGACAGTGCAGGAGATGGTGGACGAAGGGACCCGTCGTGCCTACACCAATCCTGACAACCCGCTGCGCGCCTCCGTGCTGGCCGATCCGGCCGGCAGTCGCAAGAATACCAAAGACAACGCCCCTGCCGTGGTCCATATCGACATGATCCCCGGCAACAAGGTGGAAGTGAGCATCGCGGCCAAAGGCGGCGGCTCCGAGAACAAATCCAAGATGGTGATGCTCAACCCCTCTGACGATATCGTCGAGTGGGTGCTGAAAACCGTGCCGACCATGGGCGCAGGCTGGTGCCCGCCCGGCATGCTGGGCATCGGTATCGGTGGTACTGCCGAGAAAGCGGCGGTACTGGCCAAAGAGGCCCTGATGGAGCACATCGACATTCAGGAGCTGATCGCCCGTGGCCCGCAAACCACTGAAGAGAAGCTGCGGGTCGAGCTCTACGACAAGGTCAACAAGCTGGGGATCGGTGCCCAGGGGTTGGGCGGCCTCACTACCGTGCTGGATGTGAAGGTCAAATCTGCGCCGACTCACGCCGCTTCCAAGCCGGTGGTGATGATCCCCAACTGCGCCGCGACCCGTCACGTTCACTTCGAGCTGGATGGTTCAGGGCCCGCCGAGCTGACCCCGCCGAAACTGAGCGACTGGCCGGAGATCACCCGTGAAGCGGGTGGCAACGTGCGCCGCGTCAACGTCGATGGCATCACCAAGGCCGAACTCGCCAGCTGGAAGAGCGGTGATACCGTGCTGCTCTCCGGCAAGATCCTCACCGGTCGCGACGCAGCCCACAAGCGTATCGCCGACATGCTGAAAAATGGCGAAGGGCTGCCGGAAGGGGTTGATTTCACCAACCGCTTCATCTACTACGTGGGCCCGGTCGATGCGGTGCGCGACGAAGTGGTCGGCCCGGCTGGCCCCACCACCTCCACCCGGATGGACAAGTTCACCAACATGATGCTGGGTGAAACCGGCCTTATCGGCATGATCGGCAAATCCGAGCGTGGCCCGAAAACCGTTGAGAGCATCAAGCAACACAAGGCCGTCTATCTGATGGCCGTCGGTGGCGCAGCCTATCTGGTGGCCAAGGCTATCAAGAAGGCGCGCGTGGTAGCCTTTGCCGATCTCGGCATGGAAGCGATCTACGAGTTTGAAGTGGAAGATATGCCGGTGACCGTTGCGGTCGATTCCGAAGGCAACAACATCCACGAAACCGGCCCGGCCTACTGGTCGGCCAAGATTGCCGAGCTGGACGGCAAACTCTCCTCCTGAGTGACCGTTTCCGCTGCCTGTTAAAACGGCATCGGCCATGTAAACAAGGCGCGTCCATCCGGATGCGCCTTTTTGCTTGACTGGCCTGTGATGGCTCAAGTTGGCCGTTTGCGGCAAGCTGGTATAAAAAAGGATGGCGTGACGCCATCCTTTTTCGTTGTACTTGTGCTCTGGCAGCAGACAGCTGAGCAATCGCCCTTGGCTTTAGGCCTTTTTCAGGTAGGCAGCAACCAGTACGATCTGCACGCCATTGACCTTGCCTTCGATATGAAGAGGGTTGTTGGTCAGACGGATGCCCTTGACCAGGGTGCCGCGCTTGGCGGTGAAACCGGCGCCTTTCACGTCCAGATCCTTGATCAGGGTGACGGAGTCGCCCTCTTGCAGCACGGCGCCGTTGGAGTCAACGGTCGGTACGCTGTCGTCATCTTCGTCAGCAATACCAGCTTCAGCCCAAGCCTTGGCTTCGTCTTCCATGTACATCATGTCCAGCAGATCCTGAGCCCACACTTCACCCTTGCCGGAGAGAGCTTTCAGCTGGCGCCATGCCATCACCTGCACCGCAGGCACCTGGCTCCACATGCTGTCACTCAGGCAACGCCAGTGGTTCACCACCAGGGTATCCGGTTGTTCCAGCTGACCACGGCAGGTATCACAGATAGCAACGCTGTGATCATCGTCGCTGGCGGGAGAGTGAGGCACCACGAAGGCGGTCAGCGCCTGCTCGGCGCTGCACAGTTCACACTTGGCGCCCGCGCGCGCTTGCAGAATGGCGTTGATGGTCATGTTGTTGGTCCCATAGCTAGTGTAAAGCGACCCGCGTTAGGCGAGGCGCGTGAAAGAGGGGGCGGAATATAGCATAAAACCCTGCATTTTGTCTGGTTGGGCTGCAAGCTGGGTCTAAGCCGTCCCCTTGCCTGTATGCCAAACGACAGTTTACTGCCCGACAGGAGTGCAATTTAAAGCGGGATCGCTAGAATGAGCCTCCTTTTTGACTGCAAGGCAGGGGCATTCGTGCTGGCTCAACGTTTTCAACAACTGGATCGACTGCTCACCCGCTACCGACGCTGGTGGCAATATCAGCCATATCATCATTTGACCATGGCCTTTGCCGATGAGGCGCCCGAACTGGCGGCACTGCTCAATGGGCTGACGCTCGGCCAGTTGGCAGAGCTCGATGCGAATATGGATGCACTCAGCACGCTGCTTGCCCCCTGGATTGCCGAGGGAGCCGAGCTGCAGCAACTCAGTCAGCTTGCTCCGTTTACCCCTGAGCCCATCACTTGCAGCAAGGAGATGGCGCTGCATATGCCGGGGCGCAAGCAAGCTCAGATCGAGTCGTTCACCGCCTGTCTGCCTGCCCATCAGGGCCCCTATCTGGAGTGGTGTGCCGGTAAGGGCCACCTTGGGCGGCTGGTGTCACTTCATCGACAGGCTCCGATCCTCAGTCTGGAGTTGCAAGAGCAGCTTTGTGATGAAGGTCGGCTGCTGGCCGAGCGGGATGGCGCCAATATGACCTTTACCTGCGCCGATGCCTTTGCCCCCGAATCGGTGGCGCTGATCGCCCCCGAACATCACGCCATAGCACTCCATGCCTGCGGCGAGCTCCACACCCATCTGCTGGAGCGGGTGGCCGAGCGCAGTGCCAGCGGCGTGACCATCTCTCCCTGTTGTTACCACTTGATCCGCAGCAGCCACTATCGCCCGCTGTCGGCGGCGGCCAATGCCAGCGAGCTGGTGTTGAGCAAAGCGGATCTCAAGTTGCCGCTACAGGAGACGGTGACTGGCGGTGCGCGGATCGCCCGCCTGCGCGAGCAGGAAGTGGTGTGGCGGCTCGGGTTTGACTGCCTGCAGCGTCAGGTGCGCGGGGTGGATGAGTATCTGCCGGTGCCCAATATGCAAAAGAGCCTGCTGACCGGCACCTTCGAGGCATTCTGTGTTTGGGCTGCTGAACGCAAAGGGATTGTGCTGCCCGCCGGGCTCGACTATCCCGCCTGGTTGGAACACGGGGAGCGCCGCTTTGGTGATGTCGCCCGCATGGAGCTGGTGCGCCACTTGTTTCGCCGTCCCCTCGAGATCTGGCTAGCGCTGGATCGAGCGCTATTCCTGCAAGAGCAGGGTTATCGGGTCGAAGTGGGGGAGTTCTGTGCCAAACCCATGACCCCGCGCAATATCCTGATCCGAGCCGTGCGTGCCTGACATCCGGCTATTTTTGAGCATTTTTCTTGAATATTGATGATGGTTGACTGGCTGAGCGTGTCAGCCATTTTTTTCTTAGCGAATAATGAGTGGGTGGAGATTGTCGTCTCCTTATCCGAAAGGGAATTAGTTTGCAGCTTTAGCCAATAAACCGAAAACAAAAAACAGGATAGAGGGGGGCGCCATGGAACTGGTGGTGATCCGCCATGCAGAGACGCAGGCCAATGCGGAAGGGCGTTATCAAGGCTCGTTGGATATCGGGCTCAACCAAGATGGCGCGCGGCATATATGCTGGCTGGCCGATGAGATAGCGACCACACTGGCCCCGTTCGATCGGCTGCTGGCCTCACCCCTACTGCGGACAAGAGAGTGCGCGGCCATCTTGTCTCGCCAGTTGGGATTGCCTGTTGAGCTTGCGCCGGCCTTTTGTGAGCGTAATGTCGGCCTGTTTGAAGGGCTGACACAGGCAGAGACGAGGGCGCGATATCCCGAACTGTGGGCGCGTAATATCACCCGGCGCTGGACGGAAGCACCTCCCGGTGGTGAAACCCTGGACGAGGTGATTGCCCGGATCTCACAGGGAGTGACTGAGCTCGTTTCGACCATGCAGGGGGAACGAATATTGCTGGTGGCGCACGGTGTGGTCGCCAAGGTGATCCGCGCTGTAACGATTGCCGGATTTGATGACTTCTTCGAGTGGCAACTGCCCAACGGCGGCATGCTGGCGGTCAATCTTGGCTCATCTATATCACAGTTACGATTCAACCGGCCGGTTGGGCAGGGTTAATTGAACGCTGCTTTTTCTACTCTTCGATATCCAGCAACACCAGAATGGCGCTGTCGCCGCCCCATTCGCGAGGAGCCTGATGGAAGGCGCGCACATTGGGGTGCTGGGCCAGCCAGCTGGGAATGCGCTGCTTGAGAATATGTTTGCCGATACCGTGCATCACCGAGGCGACGTGAATGTTCTCTTTTTGGCAAAGGGTGAGCAGGGCAGCCAGCTCCTGTTTTGCTTGCTGCTGGTTCATGCCATGCAAGTCGAGATAGATCTCCGGCGGATAAATGCCCCGCTTGAGCTTTTTCAGCTCAAATTTTGACACATCTTCCCGCACGTAACGGGTCGGCCCATCGTCGTCGAGATGGGGCTGATACTCATCGCTGAAATAGTGGTCAACCCCAAGCTTTTCGCGGGTTTCGCGCAATTCGCGTTTCTGCTTGACCGGGCGTAACTCGGCCCTTATGGTATCTTGCTTGATTTTCCGGGTACCTTTTATCGCATCGCGGAACAGCAGGGTTTCCTCGTCTGTCGGTGAGGGCGTTTTTTTCATCAGATGCTCATGTATTAGGTATGCGTCTTGCCCGCAACGTAAACGGGGCTCGGGCCGGATATTACTCGACTTGGAGGTGGATTTGGACAAGATATTTATCGATGAGGTGGTTGCCGAGATGCACACCATCCAGGACATGTTGCGTTGGGCCATGAGTCGTTTCAACGACGCCGGGATTTTTTACGGTCATGGAACCGACAACGCCTGGGATGAAGCTGTGCAGCTGGTACTGCCCGCGTTACATCTGCCACCGGATGTAGACCCGGCCATGCGCCACTCCCGTCTCACCAGCAGCGAGCGTCACCGTATCGCCGAGCTGATTATCCGCCGCGTACAGGAGCGGGTACCGGCCGCCTATCTGACCAACAAGGCTTGGTATGCCGGTTGGGAGTTCTACGTGGACGAGCGGGTGCTCATTCCCCGTTCACCCATTGCGGAGATGGTGGCCAACCGTTTCGCGCCCTTCCTCAAACATGAACCGACCCGGATCATGGACCTGTGCACCGGCTCCGGTTGTATTGCCATCATCATGGCCCACGAGTTCCCGGAAGCGGAAGTGGATGCCATCGACATCAGTATCGATGCGCTGAACGTGGCCGAGCGCAATATCAACGATCACGGGCTGGAGCAGCAGGTCATTCCGATCCGCTCCGATCTGTTCCGCGATCTGCCGGCGGGCGACAAGTACGATCTCATCGTCTCCAACCCGCCCTATGTGGACTCCGAAGATATGTCGGATCTGCCGGACGAGTTCCGTCACGAGCCCGAGCTGGCGCTGGCGTCCGGCTCCGATGGTCTCAAGCTGACCAAGCGTCTGCTGGCCCATGCGGCAGATTTCCTCAAGGATAACGGTGTGCTGGTGGTCGAAGTGGGCAACAGCATGATCCATCTGGAAGCCCAGTTCCCCGAGATCCCCTTTACCTGGGTTGAATTCGAAAACGGCGGCCACGGCGTCTTTGTGATGACCCGTGAAGAGCTGGTGCAGTATCAGGATCATTTCGCCATCTACAAGAACTAAGCAGGAGCGCGCATGGCAGGGAACAGTTTTGGTCAACTCTTTCGGGTCACCACCTTTGGCGAGAGCCACGGCCTGGCGCTGGGCGCCGTGGTCGATGGTTGCCCGCCGGGGCTGGAGATAAGCGAAGCGGATCTGCAGGGGGACTTGGATCGGCGCAAGCCGGGCACCTCCCGCTACACCACGCCGCGCCGCGAGCCGGACGAGGTGAAGATCCTCTCCGGGGTGTTCGAGGGCAAGACCACCGGTACCTCCATCGGGCTCTTGATCGAGAACACCGATCAGCGCTCCAAGGATTACTCCGATATCAAGGATCTGTTCCGGCCAGGTCACGCTGACTACACCTACCACCAGAAGTATGGTCAGCGGGACTATCGCGGCGGTGGTCGCTCTTCTGCCCGCGAGACCGCGATGCGGGTAGCGGCGGGGGCGATCGCCAAGAAGTACCTGAAACAGGTGCATGGCATCGAGATCACCGGTTTTCTCTCCCAGCTCGGCCCCATCAAGGCCGAGGCGTTTGATGCCGCGCAGATTGAGCAGAATCCCTTCTTCTTCCCCGATGCGGGCAAGCTGGAAGCGCTCGATCAATACATGCGTGACCTGAAAAAAGAGGGCAACAGTATCGGTGCCAAGGTGCAGGTCATTGCGCGCAATGTGCCGGTGGGCTTGGGTGAGCCGGTGTTTGAGCGTCTCGACGCCGACATTGCCCACGCCATGATGGGCATCAATGCGGTGAAAGGGGTGGAGATCGGCGATGGCTTTGCGGTAGTGGAGCAAAAAGGCTCCGAGCATCGTGACGAGATGACCCCGTCAGGTTTTGCCAGCAACCATGCGGGCGGCATTCTGGGCGGTATCTCTTCCGGCCAGGATATCGTGGTGAGCATGGCGCTCAAGCCCACTTCCAGCATCACTGTGCCTGGCAAGACCATCAATACCGAAGGCGAGGCAATCGAGATGATCACCAAGGGTCGTCACGATCCTTGTGTAGGTATTCGCGCCGTGCCCATCGCCGAAGCCATGCTGGCGCTGGTGTTGATGGATCACCTGCTGCGCCATCGCGCCCAGAATCAGGGGGTGTTGACCCATACCCCACAGCTGCGCTGATAGCTGTTGCTGCTCATCGACTGATCGCTCCCTGTTTGGGGAACAAGTTCGACAATACCAAAAAGGCGACCTTCGGGTCGCCTTTGCTATTTTAGGTGGCGGCTTACCCCGTCAATGCTTGCGGAGGGCGCGGGTCAGCAGATCCGCGGCGCCTGGATCGGCATTGAGGCGACACCTGGGGGGCGAATACTTGTTGTGGGGTTTGGGCAAGGCATGAATGGCCTCGTTGACTTTGAGGATCTGTTCTTCGCTCACGCTGTTTTTGGCAAACATCAGACTGACCGGCTGGTGGTGTAGCAACAGTTGGCAGCTGATAAACTCTTCGGCCCCCAGCTGGGCCAGCCGGTAACGGGCATATTGCCACTCCATGATGATGCCATCGAGGCGGCGAGCCAGCAGCAGATCGATCATTCGCTCATCGGCGTTGTATTCGGTCGCCATTTTTAGCGCCGGGCAGCTATCCATCTGATGCATGGGGCGGGTGCCGCGCAACTTGCCTATCTTGAGCCCTTTCTCGTTACACAACGCGGGCAGATTATAGAGCTGCGCCCAGCGATCCTGATGGCCGGGGATCGGGTTATTACTCAACAGCACATAGGCGCTCTGGCGGTAGGGATCCGAGAAGCGGGCGTACTGTTGGCGCTCCGGCAGAGGGAGTGCGGCCATCGCCACATCCAGCTGATCGTGCTCCACCAGATGCAGTGCCCGTGCCCAGGGGATCTCGCGAAACTTGGGGGTGAAGCCCGCCCGGGTGAGGATCTGGCGGGTCAGGCTGACATCCAGCCCGTCCAGCTCGCCCCGGTTGTCGATCTGGCTGAAAGGGGGCCAGTGGCTCCAGGCCACGGTCAGGGCCTGGTCGGCCTGCAACTCAGGGGAGAGCAGCATAAGCAGCAGGCCGATCCGAATGGACCATCTGCTACGGATTGCATATCGCGTGGTCATAGCCAAACCTCGTTATCCCGTTCTTCTATCATGTGGCCCGTCGTCTGCATGTCCGGGCCGGAGCTGCGGAGACAGATATTATGTTGGCAGTTAATAGTGTGGTGCCTGCGCCAGCGGTCAACGGGATTATTCGGGGGGCAGCAGGGGGCTTTTCTGTTTGTGCTGGGAGGAACATCACATTTTTCTCGTTTCTCCTCAATAACTCCGCTAGACTGCGCCCCTATTCTTTCCCCTTTGCTCTGCTCCCCGGGGAAATCGTTGTGTTCTCAACAGGCCCGAGTCTGGCGAGATGGCATCGGCTCAGCAGAGGAGCCCCATCCCGGATTGTCGGCGCCCCTATCCCTAGCAGGTAACTATGAGTTTTACTTCCCTCGGTCTGGCCGAACCCTTGTTGCGTGCCGTTGCCGAACAAGGCTACGACACCCCGTCTCCCATTCAGCAGCAAGCGATCCCCGCCGTTCTGGCTGGCCGCGATCTGATGGCGGCGGCCCAAACAGGGACCGGCAAGACCGCAGGCTTTACCCTGCCGATGCTGCAACGTCTGATGGAGAGCAAGCGCAAGGTCTCTCCGAACCGCGTCCGTGCGCTGGTACTGACCCCGACGCGCGAGCTGGCCGCCCAGGTGGGCGAGAGCGTGCGTAACTACGGCAAACACCTGCCGATGCGCAGCCACGTCGTGTTCGGCGGCGTCAGCATCAATCCGCAGATGATGGCGACTCGCCGTGGTCTGGACGTGCTGGTGGCCTGTCCCGGCCGCCTGATTGATCTTTACAACCAGAACGCCGTCAAGTTCGACGAAGTGGAGATCCTGGTACTGGACGAAGCGGATCGCATGCTCGACATGGGCTTTATCCGCGATATCCGCCGTATCCTGGCTCTGATGCCGAAGAAGCGCCAGAACCTGCTCTTCTCCGCGACTTTCGCCGACGAGATCCGCGAACTGGCCACTGGTCTGCTGGATAACCCAGCAGTGATCGAAGTCGCCCCGCGCAACAGCACCGCGGAGCGTATCGAGCAGCTGGTGCACCCGTGCGACAAGGCCAACAAGATTGCCCTGCTGAGCCACCTGATCTCCAGCAACAACTGGCAGCAGGTGCTGGTCTTTACCCGTACCAAGCACATCGCCAACCGCGTTGCCGAGAAGCTTGAAAAAGACGGCATCAGTGCCGCCGCCATTCACGGCAACAAGAGCCAGGGTGCCCGTACCCGCGCACTGGCCGGCTTCAAGGATGGCAGCGTGCGCGTGATGGTCGCGACCGACATCGCCGCCCGTGGCCTCGATATCGACAAGCTGCCGCAGGTAGTGAACTTCGAGCTGCCGAACGTGGCGGAAGATTACGTACACCGTATCGGTCGTACCGGTCGTGCTGGCGCTGCCGGTCACGCCATCTCGCTGGTTGCGGCCGATGAAGGGAAGCTTATCAAGGCCATTGAGCGTCTGACCAAGCAGAACATCCCCTGCGAGCAGGTGCCCGGCTTCGAGGCGTCCCGCGAGACCCTCGATAACATCGCCCGTGGTATCGGCGCGCCGCTGCGCAAAGAGCCCCGTGATCCGAGCGAGCAGCGCCGTGCGCCGCGTCCGCAAGGTCAAGGCCTGCGTCAGGGTGCCGCTCGCTCCGGCAACAACGGTGGCAACGCAGGCGCTAACCGCTCAGGCAACGGCGGCAAGCCCAAGCCCCAGGGTGGTCAGCGTCCGGCTGAGGTTGCAGCCAAGCCGGCTCAGGCCCGTCGTCCACGTCGCGCCAGCCACAACCAGTAAGGGCAAGGAGAGCCACGCTCCCGCTCTGATCGGTTAAACGAAAAGCCCTGCCATATCGGCAGGGCTTTTCTATTTCTGCTTCTGCAGTTCCGCGTTTGGCTGACCTGCTCTGGTCAGGAGAGCAGGGCGGTGCTCAGGAGACAGGCCGCGCTCAGCAAAATGACGGTGAAGGTCAGCCCCATCCCCACTACCCGATAGCGGAAATTCTCCGGTGTGCGGCTCATGCCGAAGGCGTGACAGAGGCGACCAAGCAGCAGGGCACACCCCAGCAGATGAACCAGCCAGGGGGCATGGCTGCCGGTTTCAACGAAATAGATGAGCAGCAGGGTGAGGGGGACATACTCGGCAAAGTTGGCGTGTACCCGCATGGCCCGCAGCATGGCGGGATCATCGCCGTGTCCCAGCGCCACTTTCTGGCGGTGACGGGTGCGAATGGTGCGCACGCTGAGCAGGACAAAGAGCAGGGCAAGGAGGGCCGCATAGATGGGCAGTATGGTCATGGCATAGGGCTCCCGAGGTGATGGATAAGCATGGATCTGTTGTGCGCTCAATGGCTTGCCCTTGAGGGTAGCAGTAAAGAGGGCACGGCCATGGCGTCCTGATCGCCCTTGCCAGATAAAAAAAGCCCCGCCAGTCTGGCAGGGCTTGTTGTCTGGTTTTAGGTTGCGTGCAGCGTAATCAGCTGCACTTCGCCAGTCAGGCGCCGTAGGGGAGAGAGGAGTGGTGCAGTACGATGAGCACCTTGCCATCATCCCCCTTCTTGAAACCCCAGCTCTTGTCGACAGTGGTTTCTTTGTTGTCGCGATCCACCAGATGCACCTTGCCCATGGTCAGCGTCATGTCGCCGTTGATATAGACTGCGGCATTGTCATAGCGGTAGCTCTGCCAGTTTTTCAGGGCAAAGCCGCTACTGCACTTATCCGCTTCCATTCGTTCAATAAAACTGATCTCCATCAAATTTCAGGACAAAATAAATGCCGTAGATAACATTTAACATACTAGTTGTGTCGGCGTTTGATATCCTGCTTATCCGAGCAAAACGGTTCCAAAGGAACTTGGGATGTAACTATTTGTTGCTTTCTTTTCTAGCCATTTAAATTGATTTTCTGAGTGGTTGTTCAAAGAATATAGCCTTCATTTGTGCAAGCTAATATCAATCATTTTATGGTCTAAAAATACGAAATTTAAATTTACCAGAATAAAGGGAATACAAAATGGGAAAAATTAAAGATCCAGCGACAATCGTGAGTGAATTCGGAGTTGATCCTGTTGTTTTAGATCAGCTTGGTGTTGTGAATGTATTGCTGAACACTGATACATTGTTGTTTATTGATCCTCTACTATTAGCAGAAAGTGCTCACATTGAAATTCGAGAGGGGGCATTCCAATCATATGTAAATCGATTTTATCAGATTATAAAGCTTTTGGCTGTATCTAAAGAAGAAGATGATGTTCCTTGGCGAAATGCTAAAAGATTATTTAAGTTTTCTGAGGTCAGTTGGACATGTTTAGGTTATGGAACAACAGTTAGAGGTTCTGGCTTTGGAAAGGATCTAGTCGCGAGCACCTTGGATACTGCATCAAAAATCGTTTCACTTGGTGTAGATGATATCGACCTTTTTATGGCGTTAGCTTTATTTGAGGAAGGTATTGGCCCTGATCGAATAAGTGATATGACAACGAATATCATCTTAAATGATCTAATATCTTTTTCTATACGAGTTAATGGCATACTGAATATTCCAACAAGAAAATTTATAGTTGGAGGTAAATCGTATGAGCTAGTTGTTAATCCATACTCAAATCAGCCATTATTATTTGTTCCAAATGATATCGTTCGTGATTTACCGATAGCCTCCGATTGGAGTGATATAGCAAGAGTTGTGAAAGAAAATGAAGAACTACGGGAGAGAGTCAATAATCACGTAGGTGAAGTTTGGGCTACAATGACTAAAAAAGAAAAGCAGAGGTTGAAAGATGCAGCTCTGAAAAGTAAGGAGGCTTTTCAGCAAGTATTGGACATGATCCACGAGGTAGAACCAAAGCCATATGATTTCAAAAATGATAGAAATGGAGAGTCTTTTTGGACTGAGCTTTTACATAAAATATCAATAAATTATCCATACGACTTATCTGAATTCTCTGGCAGAAAATTAAATCAAGAAGAAGTTGTGGCAGTTGTCAATAAAATATTGGAGCAATTTCAAGATCTGATAGAAAATAAGGGGCTTTGGAAAGAACTATGGGATGAAAATGGAAAGCCTAGGAAAGAGAAGGCTTCACAGAGACTTTTTTTTGCAGTGGCGTATAGCTATTGCAAAGCAAATAACATTGATCTGACACCGGAAGCTGACTCTGGCAACGGGCCTGTAGACTTTAAACTATCAAAAGGATTTAATTCAAAATTGGTTGTTGAAATTAAACTATCTACCAATAGTAGCTTGGTTCATGGATATGAAAAGCAGCTGGAAATATATAAAAAGGCTGATGATACAGATTTAGGGTTTTTTTTAATAATTGATGTAGGTGGAGTAGGCAAAAAAATATGGTGAAGTGCAAAGAATGCGAGACGAATTTATAAAGACGAATGGTAAAGCATCGGACATTTGGTTTGTTGATGGAAATCAAAAGGCATCTGCAAGTAAACGAGCCTAGCAAATGCCCCGCCAATCTGATTGGCGGGGCTTTGTTATTTTTAGGCATTCCGTATCAGCGAGGGCTTATAGAGCTGGCAGCAGTCCCAGGCTGACGCTGACCTGTACACCGACGATCAGCACGCCCATGGCGGCGGCCAGTCCCAGCGCCACTAAGCCACCCGGGGCGCGGTAGTGGTGGGCGGGCGCCTGTTTGCGGCTCTGCCACACCAGCGCCACCGGCAGCAGCACCGCGAGGATCGCCAGCGCAATGGCGGCGTAGCCAAGCGCCATGATAAAGCCCTGCGGGAAGTAGAGGGCAAACAGCAGTGGCGGCACAAAGGTGATAAGGCCGGTTTGGCTGCGGCCCTGCCAGTTGTCCTTGCGGCGGGTCACCTTGGCCATAAAGTCGAACAGTCCCAGCGTCACCCCGAGGAAGGAGGTGGCGAGTGCCAGATCTGCAAACAGGTGCATCGCCTGATTAAACGCAGGCCAGCTCACCAGCTTGCCGACGTTGGCCAGCAGGCTGTCCAGCGCGCCGCCGGTTTGCAGCAGGGCTTGCTGGCCGAGCAGACCGAGGATCGCCACCTGCCACAGCACGTAGAGGATCAGCGGTAGGGCTGAGCCCCAGACAAAGACCCGACGCAACTGCTTGGGGCAGTCACCGAGGTAAAGCATCACACTCGGAATGGAGCCGTGAAAGCCGAACGAGGTGAAGATGACCGGCAGGCCCGCCAGCAACAGGCCCTGACCCAGCGGCATCGAGAGCAGATGCTGACCTTCGGTGCGGGGCAGCAGCAACGCCAGCACCACCACCATAATCACCAGTTTGACGGTGAACATCAGCCGGTTGAGGTAATCCACCGAGCGGGTGCCGACACAGACCATGCCGCCAAACAGCAGAGTAAAGGCCCAGGCGGCCTGCTCCTGGCTGATGGTCATGCCCGCATCGGCCAGCGCCTGTGCCAGCAGGCTGCTGCCGCCGCTGATGTAAGCGGAGGCCAGCGAGTAGAACAACATCAGGATACAGAAGGAGGCGATGCGCTTGCCCCAGGGGCCGAGCAAATGATCCGCCAGCTGGTGCAGGTACCACTTGCCGGTGTTGAGGCTTGCTTCTACTTGCAGCATGGCGGTAAAGGCCATCAGGGCCCACAGGCCAATCATCAGCAGCAGGGTGGCGGGGCCGCCGAGGGAGGAGGAGGCCAGCGGCAGGGCCAGCATGCCGGCGCCTATAGTGGTGCCGGCAATCAACAGGGTACAACCCAGGGTTTTGGTATTCATGTTATCCATCCGAACGTAGCGGTGTCAGTGCAAACAGGCGATGTCAGCAGTGACGTCAACAAGAGGGGGCCAATTGGCGTTATCAGCAGGCGCCTCCGGGGATAAGGCCGGAGGCTAGCAATATCGGAACGGGAACATCTGTACCTAAAACCTGTCACTTGTAAAAGATGCTTGCCACGTTAGCGGATCAAAATAGCGGAAACAACCTCTTTTATACGGATCTTGTGCTAGCTCGTGGCAACAGTTGGAAATAAATGATGACAGTGATGGCTAATTGCAGAAAAAAGCACCGAAAAAGTGACTGGCAGGGGGTTCATAGATACAGATAAGCCAAGTGGCAGCAGCACGGATAGGGGCGCGGGGAGGGGGTTGTATTGACGTTGGCGTGGCGTTGAGAGGCAAAAGAGTTGTGGAGGTCGGTTGCTTAGTCGGTCAGACGGGTGGAGAAAGCAAAGCGGGCGGGTAGGGTTGTGGGGGAAAACAATAAGGCTGCCGATGCTGGCAGCCTTATTGTCATCTGTTCTCTTTGCCCACCCATTGACAGCAAATCGGGTCTGCTGCGGTCAGGTTAGCGACGGCGCTTGAGGGTGCGGCTCACATAGTGCAGCCCGCTCTGGTATTCGCCGTTCACCGCCTTGAGTGCCAGCTCCAGCGCCTGGTTGGCCAGCGCGTCGTGCTGCTGGGGCAGGGAGTTGATGCCAAAGGGGAGGAAGTCGAGCAGCCGATCGTCCCCGAAGGTGGCCATGGCAAGCTGGCTCATATCGATCTCCTGCTCCAACAGGTAGTCGAGTACCCCCTCCATCAGGATATAGGAGGTAGTGATTAGCGCTTCGGGCAGTTGACCCAGCTGCTGGTGCAGATCTTTGATCAGGCGATACCCCTCAAGGCGAGAGAAGTGATCCCCCTCGCACAGGTGGCGAGCCGCGATGTGACTGGCGACCGCCTGCTCGAAACCGGCTTTCCGCTCCTGACTGATCGTTAGTGCCGGCAGCGCGGTGATCAAGGCGATATGGTGCAGAGTCGGGGTGAGCAGGGAGCTGGTGAGATCAAAGCTCGCTTTCTCGTTTTCACTGGCGACGGTGACGAACTTGTCGGCGGCCATCGCCCGGTCGATGGCGAGGATCTGGCTGCCTTGTGCCTGCAATTTGCCGTAGAAGGGGTCGTCTGGCGGCAGGCAACTGGCCACCAGCAGGGCGTCCACATGGCGGCTCACCAGCATCTGGGCCAGCTCTTTTTCTGTGGCGGGCTCATCTTCCGAGCAGACGATCAGCAGCTGATACCCCTGCGCCCGCGCCCCCTGTTCCAGCCGTTTGGCCAGCTTGGCGTAACTGGCGTTCTCAAGGTCGGGCAGGATAAAGCCGAGGGTCTTGGTCTGGCCGCCACGTAGGGAGGCGGCGCGGCTGTCCGGCTGGTAGTTGTGGGCGGTGACGACGGCCATCACCTTGTCACGGGTGGCCTGGCTGATGCGGTATTGGTCGGCTTTGCCATTGATCACATAGCTGGCCGTGGTGCGCGAGACACCGGCGAGGGCGGCGATTTCATCCAGTTTCATCATATTGGCTCTGTTTGAGTTGCTAGGCCCACGGGCACTGCCTGGTAAGGGCACCGAAAAGTGTGCGCGGGATCATATCATTGAAAAGCACTCTTTGTGGGTACTTGATCAATTCGCTGAAACGATTCAGTCTTAGTGTAAGTGAAACGATTCAGCCTGTCAGCAACGAAGAGACCCAGTGGCCTGAAAATCGGGCCCCGATCACAGTGAACCGTGTTCGGGTCTATTGTCAGCTGGCGAGTTATCCGAATGTTCAATTGTGACGTACCGGCGTGGCCGGAACCTGATGGAGAGTCTCTATGTTGAAGTTGGCGCGAGAGCAGATCTTGCTGGGGCAGTCGGTGGCGACCAAGGCCGAGGCGATTGCCCTGTTGGCAGGCAAACTGACCGAAGCCGGTCTGGTGGAGGCGGGCTATGTCGATGGCATGCTGGCCCGTGAAGCGCAGCATGCCACCTATCTTGGCAGCGGCATCGCCATTCCCCACGGCACCACCGACACCCGTCATCTGGTACAGAGCACCGGCGTCATGGTGGCCCAGTTCCCCAACGGCATCGAGTGGGATGAGGGGCAGATCGCCTACGTCACCATCGGCATCGCCGCCAAGTCCGACGAGCATCTGGGCATCTTGCGCCAGCTCACCCATGTGCTGGGTGACGAGCAGGCGGCAGCCCAGCTCAAAGAGGCCACCGACGCCGACACCATCATCAATATCCTGACCGGTGCCACTGCTGCCAAAGAGGTGCAATACCTGACTCTGGCCGACTTCCCGGCCGATGATCGCGACCAGCTGTTGCTGGGCGCTGCCGCCCGCGCCAAATCCGCCGGTTGGGGCGATGCCGCCATGGTAAGCGCCCTGCTGGCAAGCGAACCGGCCTATCTGGGCGAGGGTATCTGGCTGGCGCGGGCCAATGTTTTGCAAACAGCATCGGCCCAGACCGGCTGGGTGTTGGCAACGCCTAGCAGCGAACTTCGCGCAGGGGAGCTGCCGGTCAGCGCCATGCTGCTGCTGTGTGCCGCAGATAGCGGCCATCTGCCGCAGCTGGAGAATCTGGCCAAACTGGCGGCTGCTGGTCAGCTGGCGACGCTGGCGGGCAGCGACGGGTTGGCCATGTTGCTGGCGGGGCCTGCGAGCGGTCTTTCCGATACTTTCACCATCATCAACCCTCACGGGTTGCACGCTCGCCCGGGTGCCATGCTGGTCAAGGTGGCCAAAGAGTTTGAATCAGATATCCGGGTGGCCAATCTGGATGGCAGCGGCGAGGCCGTCTCCGCCAAGAGCCTGATGAAGGTGATCGGCCTTGGCGTCAAGTGCGGTCACCGTCTGGCATTTCGCGCCGAAGGGGCAGATGCCGAAGCGGCCCTCAAGGGGATCGGTGAGGCGATCGCCGCCGGTCTCGGCGAGGGGGCGCATTGATGAAGATTGTCACCATTACTCTCAACCCTGCCCTTGATCTCACTACTCGCCTTGAGGCGATGAGCCTGGGCGAGGTCAATCTGGTGAGCGAGGCCAACCTGCGTGCCGCAGGCAAGGGGATCAACGTCGCCATGGTGCTCAAGGACTTGGGCCGCGACGTGGGCGTCACTGGTTGGCTGGGCGCTGACAATGAACAGAGTTTTGTCTCCCTGTTTGCTGAGCGGGCGCTGGATGATCACTTTGTCCGCGTCGCGGGCAGCACCCGCATCAACGTCAAGATCTCCGAGCAATCCGGTCGGGTCACCGATCTCAACCTGCCGGGGCTCACCATCCTGCAAGGGGAGGTGAGCTCGCTGGAGCAGGCCATCGACCAACTGGCTGCGCATGCTGAGTGGTTCGTGCTGGCGGGCAGCCTGCCCAAAGGGGTGGCCCCCGATTACTGCGCCCATCTGATCCGCTTGCTCAAGGCCAAGGGTAAGCAGGTGATCTTCGATTGCAGCGGCGCGGCCTTAAGCGAAGGGATCAAGGCGGCGCCGACCCTAGTCAAACCCAATCTGGATGAGCTGAGCCAGTGGGCGGGCCGCCCCATAAAGACTCTGAGCGAGCAGGCCGAGTGTGCCCGCGCGCTGCAGGCAAGCGGCATCCCCAACGTGGTGATCTCCAACGGCGCCGATGGCCTCATCTGGTTTGCCCAGGATGCCGTTTGGCAAGCCATTCCGCCGCGGATGCAGGTGGTCAGCACGGTCGGTGCTGGCGATTCCCTGGTGGCCGGTCTTGCCCATGGTCTGAGCCTTGGCTGGACGCCGGAGCAGACCCTGCGGCTGGCCACCGCCGTCTCGGCCTTGGCGGTCAGTCAGGTCGCGGTCGGCTTTGACGATATCAATGTGCTCAACTTTTTACTTGAACAGGTGCGCGTAGAGCGTCTGGATGCGCTGGCACCGGTTCAGTGCAATGCCCCCTCAATGGAAAACTCAGGAGATGCCCAATGAAAGCAATCTTGGTTACGGCTTGCCCGGCGGGCATTGCCACCAGCTTTCTCGCTGCAAAACGGATAGAACAACAGGCCAAACTGGCTGGCTGGGAACTCACCCTCGACGTCGGCTCCAGCGTGCAGCCCCGCCAGGTGCCGAACAAGGATCAGATTGCCGCCGCTGACCTGGTGCTGGTTGTCGCCAGTGCTCCGGTGGTTCTCGCTGCCTATGATGGCAAACGAGTCTATCAGGGCAGCATGGATCTCGCCCTGCAGGATCCGGCCGCCTTGCTGGAAGCCGCCGCCAACGGCGCCAGCCTCTATCACCATCAAGCCGCCTCCGCCGTTGCCAATGCTGCCGCCAAACCGGCCGCCGCAGGCAAGCGCATCGTGGCGGTGACTGCCTGTCCGACCGGGGTGGCCCACACCTTTATGTCGGCAGAAGCGCTGGAGACCATGGCCAAACAGCTGGGTTATCAGATCCGTGTCGAGACCCAAGGCTCGGTCGGTGCCCAAAATGCCCTGACCGCCGAGGAGATTGCATCCGCCGATCTGGTGTTCCTCGCCACCGACATCGAAGTGGACATGGCCCGTTTCGATGGCAAGCCGGTCTATCGCACCAGCACTAGTGCTGCGCTGAAGAAAACCCGCGCCGAGCTCGACAAG
Organism: Aeromonas aquatilis; assembly: GCF_054052405.1. Classification (NCBI taxonomy): domain Bacteria; kingdom Pseudomonadati; phylum Pseudomonadota; class Gammaproteobacteria; order Aeromonadales; family Aeromonadaceae; genus Aeromonas; species Aeromonas aquatilis. The sequence continues at coordinate 44,881 of NZ_JBSTYP010000016.1, forward strand.
GCGTGGAACGAAGCAAAACTGTATCGCCACAGTGGCGCCAGCCAACCCAAAAAAGAAGAGAAAGCAGGCCCCTACAAGCATTTGCTGACCGGTGTCTCCTTCATGCTGCCGATGGTGGTGGCGGGCGGCCTTATCATCGCGCTCTCGTTCGTGTTCGGTATCGAGGCATTCAAGGTGGAAGGCACCCTGGCCGCCGCTCTGATGAAGATCGGTGGTGGCTCCGCCTTCGCCCTGATGATCCCGGTGCTGGCCGGTTACATTGCCTACTCCATCGCTGACCGCCCGGGTCTCGCTCCCGGCATGATCGGCGGTATGCTGGCAAGCTCGCTGGGCGCCGGTTTCCTTGGCGGTATCGTGGCCGGTTTCCTGGCCGGTTACAGCGCCAAATACCTGAGCGACAAGGTGCGCCTGCCGACTACCCTGGAAGCGCTCAAGCCCATTCTGATCATTCCACTCTTTGCCAGCCTCTTTACCGGTCTGGTGATGATCTATGTGGTGGGTGGCCCGGTGGCCGGCATCATGAATGCCATGACCACCTTCCTCAACAACATGGGCTCCGCCAACGCCGTGCTGTTGGGTGTCATCATCGGCGCCATGATGTGCTTCGATATGGGCGGCCCGGTCAACAAGGCAGCCTACGCCTTCGGGGTCGGCCTGCTGGCCTCCAAAACCTACGCCCCGATGGCAGCCGTGATGGCCGCCGGTATGGTGCCGGCGCTGGGGATGGGGATCGCCACCTTCCTGGCCCGTACCAAGTTCATCAAGGCGGAGCAGGAAGCGGGTAAAGCCTCCTTTGTACTGGGTCTGTGCTTCATCTCCGAGGGGGCCATTCCGTTTGCCGCCAAGGATCCGATGCGCGTTATCCCGGCTTGTATGGTTGGCGGCGCCCTGACCGGTGCGCTCTCCATGCTGTTCGGCTGCGAACTGATGGCGCCTCACGGTGGTCTGTTCGTGCTGTTCATCCCGCACGCCATCAGTAACGTCATGATGTATATCGTGGCGATTGCAGCAGGCTCGCTGCTGACCGGCGTCTCCTACGCCATGCTCAAGCGCGGCGAAGAGCAGGCCAAGCTGGCGACAGCCTGATAGCCCTTCCACTTTTAAAGCAAGCAGTTCAATGCCGCCCGGTTGTGAGACCGGGCGGCATTTTTATATGCCACGCTAAATGGATCATTCCATGTTCGTTCCGTTTGTAGGCCAGAACAACGCCAAGACAGACGCCAGGTATTCATTGTGTGGGGCAGGGGACTTGGCAGGTATCACTCATCCTCCCATGCCTGGATATTTGTTACGCAAGGGATTGAGGCTCGCAAGTGCAGCTGAGCCTATATAGTCACATATGCGAGCGACTGGATGACAAAATCAATGCGATCAATTCCACTCTAATACTGGGGGCGTAGGCATATAAGGATGCTGGAGAGAACAAATATTGCAGTTAAGACCGCTCCAGAATGTCATCGTGCTACATGAAGATGGTATGTGATGGGGCAATAGGGCCAGGTATTAACGATTAATGCAGCAGCAAAAACGCAGAGTGATCACTGATAAATTCAATTCATATGCCAACAAACAAGGATTTGAGAACACTATACAAGCTGTTGAATTAGTCAACATCTCTGGCCAACACCTAACCCCGGAGTTACGCATCGAAAAAGCGAACAAACTAAGCGGGAGGGCCCGTTAGAGAGATAACATGCAGCGGTAGCGACTGCTATTGAGGGAAGGCTAAAGGGATCGGAAGCGGCGATAGAGGATAAAGAAAAAAGCCACACCGGTCGGTGTGGCTTTTGTTATGGGGTTAACCCGGGTCGGTTACGGACGACCAGCAGGACTGGTTGCCACGTTGACGGCAGCCGTGCTGCCGCCATGGCGACCAGATGTGCTCACCTCGTTACGTACCAGTGGCGGGTAGTTCACCGGCTCACGGGCAGGCAGGGCAGGGGCTTCGGCAGGGGTTGCCATAGGCGCGGATGCCTTGCGGGCACGAGCCAGCAAGCCAGTACCGTGTGCGACCTGTTTGGTAACGACCGGCGCCTCTTCCACCACAACGGCTGGTGTTTCGATAACTGCGGCTTCAATAACCGGAGCTGTTTCAACAACGTGTGCGGTTTCAACCACGGTAGCGGTGACTACTTCGGCAGCCGGCGCAGCGACCTGGGCTACTTCTGGTTCTGCGGCAACTACAACCTCAGCGACAGCTTCAACAACCGGGCTCGCGGCCACATCGGCTTGAGTTGCTTCAACCTGGGTTTCGGCCTGTTCGGCAGCTTCTTCAGCAACGGCTTCGACAACCACATGCTCGGTCAGTGCGGCAGAGGCTTGCAGGGCTGCAGCGACGGCTTCAGCGCTCGGGATGGTAACAACAGGCACTACCGGCTCTTCAACCTGTGCTTTGGCAATATCTGCCTGGGCAGCGGTGGTCAGAGTGGTGGTATCTTGCTGTTCTTCGTCACGTTGGCTGCGGGCATCTTCGTTGATGCGCTTGCGGCGCTGGCCTTCGATACGCTGGCTGCGTGGAGTGCGGCGTGAACGGCGCTGGCCTTCACTCTGCTCTTCCTGTTCGTTACCTACGGTGGTATCGATCCCCTCAGCTTGCACGGCTGCATCGTCAACAGCCAGGGCAGGGGTGTCAGCAGCGGCGACATCGACGCGGATCTGCTTGCGCAGTTGACGACGTTCGCGGCGCTCGGCCACTTTCTGCTCTTTTTCCTGACGCGGCTCGATGACGACTGCATCAACGGCTTCTACCGCTTCAACTACGACCTCGGCGCGCGGCTCACGGGGAGCACGCGGTTCACGGGCAGGACGTGGCGCACGCTCTTGACGAGGTTCGCGAGGCTCGCGCTCCTGACGAGGTTCACGTTCCATGCGCTGTTCGCTGCGCACTTCACCACGGGTCTCACTACGTGCTTCACGTTCCTGACGGGGCTCACGCTCTTTGCGGGGACGGCGATTGCGGTTTTCACCGGCTTCGCGGTTGCCACCTTCACGCTTCTCGCCCGCTTCCGCATTGTTGCGGTTGCCACGGTTGTCGTCACGACGAGGACGCTGACCACGGCCGCGGCCTTCTTCGCGCTGGTGACGTTGACCTTCATCCTTGCGTGCTTCACGAGCTGCAGGTTTCTCGGAGGGAGCTTTCACGTCGGCAGGGGCTGCATCGCTGCTGAACAGGCCGGTAATGCCTTTGATCAGCTTGCTGAAGAAGCCGGCTTCGGCAGGGGCCGTAGCAACGGGAGCCGCCGGCTGTTGCGGTGCAACAGGGGCCGGTTGTGCCGGTTGGGCAAAGCCTTGCAGCAGCGGTTGCTCACGCTCGATCACCTGAGCTTGCTTCGGCTGGTAGACCGGCTTGGCAATCTCGGTTTTCAGCTCATAGCTGGCCGCTTCCGGGATCTCGTTCTGACGAATGCGGGTCACTTCGTAGTGCGGGGTTTCCAGATGCTGGTTCGGAATGATGTAAACACGCACATCATTGCGCTGCTCCAGACTGGCGATGGCAGCACGCTTCTCGTTAAGCAGATAGGCGGCAACATCCACCGGCACTTGGCCGTGAACCTGCTCGGTGTTGTCCTTCATGGCCTCTTCTTCGATGAGACGCAGGATGGACAGGGCGAGGGATTCGTTGTCACGGATCACGCCTTGACCCTGGCAACGGGGGCAGATGTGGCTGCTGGACTCGTTGAGGGAGGGGCGCAGACGCTGGCGAGACATCTCTAGCAGACCGAAACGGGAGATCCGACCCAGTTGGATGCGGGCGCGATCCTGATGAACCGCTTCACGCAGACGGTTTTCCACTTCGCGCTGATGGCGAACCGGCGTCATGTCGATGAAGTCGATAACGATCAGGCCACCCAGGTCGCGCAGACGCAATTGACGGGCAATTTCATCGGCCGCTTCCAGGTTGGTTTGCAGCGCAGTCTCTTCGATATCGCCGCCCTTGGTGGCGCGGGAGGAGTTGATATCGATGGAGGTCAAGGCTTCGGTCGGATCGATAACGATGCTGCCGCCGGAGGGGAGGCGCACTTCACGCTGGAAGGCTGACTCGATCTGGCTCTCAATCTGGAAGTGGTTGAACAGGGCTACTTCACCCTTGTACAGCTTCACACGGTTGAGAAAATCGGGACGTACCAGCTCGATATGGGCCTTGGCGCGTTCGAAAATCACCGGATTGTCGATCAGGATCTCGCCCACATCGCGACGCAGATAGTCACGGATGGCACGCACGATGACGTTGCTTTCCTGGTGGATCAGCACCGGCGCAGCGCGCTCCTGAGAGGCCTTGTGGATGGAGTCCCAGTGGTTGAGCAGGACGTTCAAATCCCACTCCAGCTCTTCCGGAGACTTGCCCACACCGGCGGTACGCACGATCAGGCCCATGCCTTCCGGCACGGTCAATCCGCTCAGGGCTTCTTTCAGTTCGGTCCGCTCATCACCCTCGATGCGGCGGGAGATACCACCGGCGCGGGGGTTGTTGGGCATCAGCACCAGGTAGCTACCTGCCAGGCTGATAAAGGTGGTGAGGGCTGCACCCTTGGTGCCACGCTCTTCCTTGTCGATCTGGACGATAACTTCCTGACCTTCGCGGACCACTTCTTTGATGTTGGGACGACCCTGATAGGAGTAACCGGAGGGGAAGTAATTGCGGGCGATCTCCTTCAACGGCAGGAAACCGTGGCGCTCGGCGCCGTAGTCAACAAAAGCAGCTTCAAGGCTGGGTTCTACGCGGGTGATCTTACCTTTGTAAATGTTCGCTTTTTTCTGCTCGTGTCCCGGACTTTCAATATCCAAATCGTAGAGCTGTTGTCCGTCAACCAGCGCTACGCGCAACTCCTCTTCTTGAGTTGCGTTGATAAGCATTCTTTTCATTGAGTTCTCATTATTGTGTCATTTTGATTTCCTCCATCTGGGTCCTGCCAGCGCCGGCCTCGGGTCTTCAGCATACTGGGGCAACCTCCCGGTTGGGGTATGCATGAGGCGCAAACTAAGGGCGTTCTGGTCATCACTTCTCGAGAAGGAATGAATAAGGATGCCGAAATGGAGACAAATAAACGGTGATGTTTGTGTTCTCCATGCGTTGTACCTCGCACCCGGGAACCGTCATGTTCTTGTATACACGGTGTTTCGGGATTGGGTGGCATACATTTTGGCCACTTAGTACAAGGCTTGAACACAATGACAAAACCTTGTTTATTATCCCATTTAAACCTCTTTTATAGCAAGGTGCCATTTTTCAACAAACCATGCAGCCAAGGGGCGCAGGCAGTGTTAAAATCCGCGCCATGACACAGATACAACAACAAGTGCAGCTGCTCACCATCGAAGCTGAGCATGACGGGCAGCGCATCGACAATTTTCTCAAGACTCAGCTAAAGGGCGTCCCCAAGAGCCTGATCTATCGCATCCTTCGCAAAGGTGAAGTGCGAGTAAACAAAAAGCGCATCAAACCGGAGTACAAACTCTGCGCAGGTGACGAGGTGCGGGTACCCCCCGTACGCGTTGCCGAGAAGAATGAGCTGCCATCGGCCAACCTCGGTGTTATCCAGCGTCTGGAGAGCCAGATCCTGTTCGAAGACGATGCCATGATCGTGTTGAACAAGCCCTCCGGCATGGCAGTACACGGTGGCAGCGGTCTGAGCTTTGGCGTGATTGAAGGGCTGCGAGCCCTGCGTCCGGAAGCCCGTTTCCTCGAATTGGTTCATCGACTGGATCGCGACACCTCTGGTGTATTGCTGGTTGCCAAAAAACGCAGCGTCCTGCGCAGCCTGCATGAGCAGTTGCGCGTCAAGACCATGCGCAAGCAGTATCTGGCGCTGGTGCGTGGCAAGTGGCAGGCTCACGTCAAGGTGGTCAATGCCCCGCTGCGCAAAAACGATCTGCAATCCGGTGAACGGGTGGTGCGGGTCAGTGCCGATGGCAAGCCCTCCGAAACCCGGTTCCGCATCGTGCGTCAATTTGCCGAAGCGACTCTGGTCGAATGTAGCCCCATCACTGGCCGTACCCACCAGATCCGCGTGCATACCCTGCATGCCGGTCATCCGATCGCCTGTGACGATAAGTACGGTGAAGCGGCGTTTGACGAGAAAATGCGCAGCCAAGGGCTGAAACGGCTCTTTTTGCATGCCTGGAAGCTCAGTTTCACCCATCCGGCCGATGGTCGCGAGATGCAGGTAGAAGCGCCGCTGGCACCTGAACTCGACAACTTCCTCAACAGCTTGTCACGCTGATGCAGGATATCCGGCTCGCCATTTTCGATTGGGACGGTACCCTGATGGATTCGGTGGGCCGGATTGTGGCCTGTGTGCAGGGGGCCGCCAGAGATTGTGAACTGGCGGTACCTGCACCAGCCCAGATCCGGCAGATCATCGGATTGAGCCTCGATGTCGCCATGTCCCGTCTGTTCCCCTTATGCAGTGACAGTGGCGCTACCAGAGATGAGCGCCAGATCGCCGCACTCATCGATCGCTATCGTCATCACTATCTGCACGACGCTACCCCCAGCCCGCTGTTTGCCGGGGCAGGTGAGTTGCTACATGACTGGCAGTCACGAGGGCTACAACTGGCCGTCGCTACCGGCAAATCACGCCGTGGGCTGGATCGGGTATTGGATGAGACCGGGCTGCACCCGTTGTTTGTGACCAGCCGAGGGGCCGATGAGGCTCGCTCCAAACCTGATCCGCTGATGCTTGAGCAGATCCTGGACGAGCTGGGGTTTTCAGCTCGGCAGGCCGTGATGATCGGCGACTCTGTTCACGATATGGCGATGGCCGAGGCGATCGCCATGCCGCGCATTGGTGTCACCTGGGGGGTGGATAGTAGTGATGCTCTCAGTCGTCACGGACCTGTAGCGGTGGTGGACTCCATGACGGCTCTTCACGCGCTGTTGTAGACGCCTCTCTTTTAAGAGACATCAATCTAATTGATAACAGAAGCCCGGTGTATTGACCGGGCTTTTTATATCCTCGATCTAGCTTATCTATTTACCCGCAATCAGGGCAGGGCAATACCGTGGCGCTCCAGCAGTTCGATCAGGCCGATCAGTGGCAGACCGATCAAGGCGTTAGGGTCGCGCCCCTCCAGCCCCTTGAACAGAACGATCCCCATCCCTTCACACTTGAAGCTACCCGCACAATCTAGGGGCAATTCTGCCTCTACATAGCGGCGAATGGCGGCTTCATCGAGGTTGCGAAAATGGACGGTGAAAGGTTCCACCAGTTGATGAGCCTCACCGGTTGTGGCATTCACCACGCACAGGCCGGTGTAGAAGGTGACACTGCGACCTTGAGCCGCCATCAGCTGGGCGATGGCATTGTCGATGGAGCCAGGTTTGCCGAGGATGCGTCCATCGCAGACACATACCTGATCAGAACCGATGATCAATCCATGATCACGATGTTGGGCGACAGCATCTGCCTTGGCACGGGCCAGTCTGGCCACCAGCGCGTCGGCGGATTCGCCAGCCAACGGTCGCTCATCCACATCGGGGGCTGCACATTCAAAGGGGAGACCGAGCTTCTCCAGCAGGGCTTTGCGATAGCGAGAAGTTGAGGCGAGGATCAGATTCTGTGGCATGATTCGGTACCGTGATGAAATGTTATTTTGTTTCAATGGTTTACAGCTTGTTTTTATCCGGCTGGGGCGTCATTGGGGCAAAAAGCCCTTTTGACTGCATCTGTTCCCAGATCCGTTGTGCCTCTGGTTTATTCGCCGAGTCGAGCCATTTTCCATATACCCGCTGCAGCATTTCAAGGTTCTTGTGGCCCATTTGGGTGGCAATATAGGCAAGATTACCATGTGATGTCAGATTCCAAGAGGCATAGGTATGGCGAAGCTGGTAGAACCTGCGATAGCGAACGCCGGATACCCTGATCACTCCCCTCCACATTTTGCTGATCGCCGCGGCGCTATAGAATTTTTCGACCAAGTTGTTGTGCGCCGGGTCTGATGGGCAGAAGACCGGCCTGAGCCAGAACCTTTCCCATCCATCATCGACATCCACGTTGATCTCATAGGCCGGTAACATGAAGGTGAACAACTGCTGTGATCTGAGCGCCTCAATTACTGGCGGCTGCAAATCAACAATTCTGGTTTCCCCCGTTTTTGGCAATTTGAAATATTTGGCCATGTCATCGGAGTTTCGACGGATCAGCATCACCTTCTTTTGCAGATCGATATCTTCCCACGCCAGCGAACGTAATTCACCGGTTCGAAGACCCGTGTAGATGGCGAGTGTAATCATATTGCGTTGCTGTTCGTCTTTGCAGGCTTTTAGCAACCGCTGGAACTCATCAAACTCAAAGGGATCAGCACTGCTGCCTTTCCCAACAGGGACATACTCAAATTGCTTTGAGAGAGTCGAGCCTTCTTTACCGAAATTATTCTTTTCACACCAAGCCAGCATCTGGCGAAAGCGAGCCATGCAGAGGTTTATGGTTCTCGGCTTACGGTTCGTGCTCAGGGTATTTCTCAGTAGTTGTAAGTCCAACGGTAGTAATGTGGAGAGTTTTCGGTCAGCCCCCAGGATCTTGATGCAGGTTTTCAGGCTATACGGGTATGAGGCTTGTGTGGTGGGTTTGAGGCTGGGGCCATGGAGGGCCCAGTACGTCAGATATGCCTCCCACAGTGTGGGGTTTTGTTGTGCTGGCTCGAATCGGGATAGCGCTTTGCTATCAGGGAAGTGTCTTGCGTAATTGAAGGTATTGGTGGCGATTTCGTAATGGATACTCGCCAGCTTGTTTTCGGCAAACTTTACGTTGGTCTTCGTAATGGGGAGGTTCAAGACCTCCCGGCAGCGGATGCCTTTATACGAAAAGTTCAATCGCAACTTTTTGCCATGGATCTCCAATCCTTTGGTTTTGATAGCTAGATCAGCTGCGATTCGACCCATTTGTCGTACTCCACTATGTTGTAGCGGACCTGGCGATCCGGGGCATAACACCAGATGCGGCCTTCTGGCCATTCTCCTTTCAGGCGCCGTCCTTCGGCGGCTTTTTCAGTCATTCCCGTCAGTTCAGCAAAAAGCTTAGGTCTTACCCATTTAGCACAGGGATAGGCGAATTGATGCATGTTTGGTTCCTCAGCAGTCTGGATATGTCATTCAGGTTTGTCTGGGGCGGCAACATGGCGGGATCTTCATGCGGGAGGAGGATCTCAACCATGTAATCTTGATGGAAGGGCCGTCAAATCGGAGGGGGATACAGCGCGGGGGCAATGATGCCCCCGTTCGATGGTGTTGAAAGTGGGATTAGTCGTTTTTGCTGAGCAAAAACAGAACCAGTGATTGAAAGTGAGCCTGGGAGGTGATGGATTCCAGCTTCACCATGTATTTACCATTGACGATGAATGCAGGAACGCCACGCAGCTTATAGCGACTGACCATCGCGTCGTATTGTGCGGTTTTGCCCGAGATGGCAAAACTATCCACGGTATCGTCGAAGTGGGCTGCAGGTACACCAGCCTTGATGAAGGTCTGGCGAACATCGTCACGGTTACGCAGCGTGCGGACATTGTTAAACAGCAGGGGGGTCACCTTGTCTTCCACCTGGAGCTCATCGGCAACAGCAAAGGCGCGCTGTGTTTCTGCTCCCATTTCTCGTCCCAGGAAAGAGACCGGTACTTTTTTGAACGGCACATTTTGTGGCAGGTTTGCTTTGAGCTCGCCAACAATGGGTTCAAAACGGCCGCAGGTGGGGCAAAAGTAGGAGAAAAACTCCAAGACTTCGGGTTGTTCACTCTTCGGCTGTGACAACACGTCGTAGTGTTTGCCTTCTTGGAACTCTGGTGCGGCTGAAACTTGGAAACACAACAGCAGAGTGGCAAGCATGCCTGCAATCTTTTTCATCATGACTCACTTTAATCGTTGGCTAAATAATTGAGCGCGAAAGGTTAGTGACTTATTTATCAATGGTCAACTTTCAACGCTTGCTTTCACCACCTTGATTTCAGTGGGTAGGGATTGTCAGAAGGATGATCCCTGAGCTTTCGTGGGGACAGCTTACTTATCCACTGTTTCTGTGTGCCAGGCAGTGGATGGTTTGGGGGTATCAGGCTGCATCTCTAGTGGGCTCTGCTCCTGCGAGCATTAGAGATTGCTTACTGATATCTGAAATTCGGCAGGTGCCGTGCCAGTTTGGGGCGAAGATGAGCAGCATGGATCCTTTGGGGTTGCCCTTCATTTCTTTGCCGGTTGCCTTGTTGATGAAATTGATCCGGCCATTACGCCATTTTCCATGTTCATCGTGGTAACCCTTGATGTGGCGAACCTCGCTGGCCAAATCCCCGGGGTACCATTCAGTGCTGGTGTCCTGCGGTACCAACATGACGGTACCTATCCCCTTATGTTGCTGCTCGATGGCTTTATCTCCCCATGGACCGATATCGGAATAGGGTGGGTTGAGCCAAGCCCAGGGGGCACGCAGAAAGGGGCTGATGAAGTCACCCCAATCCACACGGAGCGCATCAATGCCTGGTGTCAGATAGTGCTGGCATAGGGCTGTCTCTGGTAGGGCTGCAGCATCAAGAGCAAAGTGGAACTCCCGATCCAACGCTCTAAAAAGGAACATTGGCGTCTGGGTGAGATCTCGGGTATCGATAGGTGTGGTTGAACCTCGGAAATCAGCCATTTAGCAGATCCTTATGTTCTTGTTCTGAGCTCATGCTGAGAGATTCAGCGCGAATGACGTGGGGTAGTTGATTCGGGGTTGTTAAAGGACGTGAAAGAAAAAACCCAGCGATTGCTGGGTTTAGTTCGTGGTATGGGTTATCAAGGTTGGCGGCGAATAAACGCGACGGCAAGTGTGCCCAATGCAGCGGATGCGATAATTCCACCTAACCATGGCTGTCCTTGAAGTCCGACATAGCCACCACCGATAACGCCAATGCCGCAGACAAAAACGGAACAAACCATACCGAACAGGCGCTCTGTCAGAATGTATCTATCTACTCGTTTTGTTCTTGCTCTGCGATCTTCGGCTTCAATTTTGGTTTGTTCAACGACAAAATCTACAAGATCGGGGCGGAATGAGTGTAATTTTTCGAGCTGTGCAACGGGTAAAATGGGCGAGTCAGAATCATGCGAACTGACGGCCAGCTCACTTCCATTAGCGCTTTTTGCTCGCACCTGATGTTGCTTTGCCATAAACGGTATCGACGCTCTTGGTGAAGTCTCTGCCCAAGTTTTTCGCGTCTCGACTTAGGTTTTCAGCGTCTTCTTTAAACCCACCAGAGTGGGCATAGCTGCGTGGCTGAAAGCCCGTAAATACGTTCGAAAATCCTTGCAGGATGTTGCGTAAGTGGTTCATAGATCCTCCTGTCAACAGGTAACCATTGGTTATATTGACATGCCCAGTATCTTTTTTCTGTTCACATAAAGCAACTTTTTACACTGAAAGTGTAGAGTTTGAGCCCTCTTGAGGGGCGGTTGGATTATCAGTAGTTGATAGTCAGGTGCGCGATCTTGTGGCTGGCAATGTGCCTGATGAGGTTGACTGCGTTCTCTTCCTCAATGCCCAAGCCCATCATGTCCATCATGATTGAGCTGTGGATCCGGCCGCGGTGATCTCGGTCGGCAAGGCGGCGGGCATCATCTTCGTCTTTGAGGCGTTGTTCATCGGCGATGCGCTGGCGTTCCTGCTCTGCCGCGCGGGCCGCCGCTTCTTCAGCTTGTTGTGCAGCGTTGGCTTCGGCCTGCTTGCGGGCCAGCTCGGCAGCTTCTGCATCACATCGGGCTTGGGCTTCACGCTCTATTGCTATCTGGGCTTGGTGCAGTGCTTCCTGCTCACGGTGCCGAGCCGCTTCACGCTCGAGACGTTGACGGTCTTCTTCTTGGATGCGAGCGCTCTCAGCGGCTTGCTCTGCTATCAGGCGTTCGCGGTCGATGCGCTCCTGCTCGGCCTGCTTTTTACGTAGTTCCTGCAGCTCTTCCTGCTCGGCTTCGTACTTCTGGCGGGCGGTTAGTGCCTCGCTAAGGCGTTTGACTGCCAGCTCCTGAGCAATGGTCGCCTGAGGCAGCAGCTCTTGCCATGTGTCGTCCAGAACGGTCTGCTCGACCTCCAGCAGCATGGCCTGCAGATCTGCCGCTGCACACTCAGTGCTGGCTGCAGTGTTGAATGCTTTGAGCCGAGCGAGGCGGTCTTGCAGACCTGCAACCCGGGTTGCTTCTGCTTCTTCAAATTTGGTGAGCGGGGCGCGTACTTCTTCTTTCAGGGCGTCCAGAGTGTCGCGGATCAGCTTACGGTTGGCGTCAATCCGTGCCGGGATCTCCTTGTACTTGGCGGTCAGCACTTTGCCGACGCCATCCAGATAGGATTTGGTCTTGGCTACGGCATAGGCGACGCTGGCGATCTCTTTGCGGCCCTTGGCGGTTGAGACATCAGGCACCAGACTGGATGCCTTCTTGCGAATGTCTGCCAGCATGGAGTTAATTCCATCCCCTTCGGTGAACAGGGCAATTTCTGTTGTGGGGTCGAGGACAACCAGTTGGGTCTGGGCTGTGTCGGTCTTGGCTTGTTCGGTCATGGTGGGTCCTTGGGTATAAAAAGCCTGCTGGTCGGTGCAATGCTATTTACTTAAGAGAATGTGAGTTTCAGCCCACGTAGTATCAGGGCTAAAAAGCGAGGGAGGCATGATGCCTCCCTCTTTCTATTGCAAGCTTTGCTGGATAAAGGCTGGAGTCAGATTGACTGGATCCTGCCTTGTTCACTCATCTCAAGTCACATTTATGAATGACTCGTCAAAAAGTACTTATCAGAATGACATTGCTGCCAAGCGGGGGGTCTGTTATTGCTGTTTGCAGTCCTTATAGGCGGTCTGCCACTCGCCGGCCAGATCCCACATCTCGACAAATCCTTCACTTCCTTTGCTCCACCAGATGGCCTCGTGCTCGTCCGTATAGCGGGCGCCGGAGGCTGAAATGGCCTGAGGCAGGGTGTAGTCTTTGCCATCGGGCAGGGATAGCTTGATAAAGTTGAGGCTCTCGTCGGAGAGGGCGAAGTAGCGCACTTGCACCTTCTTGCCCTGCTCGCACCTGTAACTGATCGGTTCACCACCTATGACAGTGAGGCTCTTGCCCTGATTGCAGCCAGCTAGTGCCCCCATGGCCAGCATGCCGATGGTCATCATATGAGCATTTTTCATGATAGCAGTCCTATTTATGTTATCCGAGCATGCGACTAACAGCTTGAAGCTGATCTGCAATAGCTGTCTGGCGTCTGCGTCGATAGTGGTCCGGAACCTTATGCCAGCGCAGGCTCGGCTCGGGCGGTATCAGCCACCGGCTGGGCTAGCGCCCCTTCCAGAATGTCGAGGATCTGGCTGTCGATGGTCTCATCGAATTTGCGGGCAAACAGATGCTCGCTTTGCAGCAGCGCCGTGGCATCTTCCGCCAGATAGTCCCGTGGCCTCAGCTTGATGTCTCCCATGGGGATCCAGTCGATGGCCCGTTTGTCGTCATTGACGATCCGGCCCTGATAGCTGGTGTTCATGATCACTGTCTGGAAGAACCCCTCATCGGCGATCAAGGTGTTTTGGTAGAACGTTTTGAAGCGAGCCACCTCGGGGCTGTGGCTGACAAATTCACAAAAAGCGCGGCTCAGGATCATCCACTGATTGCCAATGTAGGGGGTGACCCCTTCCAGATAGGGGCGGGTGGCGACCTGTTCACAGATCAGCTCCTGCTCCGTCTCGGTCACATGGTGATCGATGCGGTGCAATGTATCGGGGCGCAGCTTGCGCTGATCGAGGACTTTGAGGAAATCCTTGCCGCGATGGCCGCGCAAGAAGCGGTGGATCTGCACCTGGGTGCGCAGCGGAAAATCCTGGGCACTCAGATTGATGAAGAACTCCCATTCCACACCCTGTTTCAGCAGTGCCGCTATGCCGCGCAATTCGGCATCCACCAGACTGTATCCTCCCCACAGTGCATTCTTGCTCGCGAGCATCGAGGCATTGGGATAGTCGCTAAGGAATAGGCCGATCTCCTGCTGCAACTCAGGGCCCGAGCTTTTGTCGACGTGGATCAGGTAGTGATTACTATCGTGGTAGATCGCCTTGAACAGGCGCTTGAACTGGTCGGGATAGCGATGAACCAGAATGAGGTAGGCAATCATGGCGGTGTGTCCTGTGTTGGCGGCAGGGCAGCGCCAAACAGCAGGCCGCTTCAGGCCGATGGCTTGAAGCAGGTTCCCGTCGGGCTGACCGCTGTCGCAATAAAAGAGAGTGAGGCGCATATGACAACAGTGAGAACAGGCTGCGACAGGGGGGATGCGCCTTATGGCATCGGGTCAATACAGCCTATCTGGCAAGTCAGGTTGAGGATGAGAGGGGGGCAAGGGTGCCCTGGCGGGAGGCTCTTTTGCATGACAAGCTAGTCATCAGGTGCAGAGCGCAAGCGGCCGGTAAGTGAGGGGCCACAGTAGCACGGTTCGGATGGGTGGCGTCATATATCGCCGCAGCTGAATGAAAAGTGCTCAATAGAGTACAGGTTTAGCCTCGAAATCCTGCACCAGCCACTCATTTGACCTTTTTGAGCTTGGCTTTGCGCTCGCCAGCAACCTGTTTGATGCCGTCGGCTATGGCATGGTCGCCGGTTTCGCTGGCCCATGCCCAGGCGCTGGTATAGGCCTGCTGCCATTCGACGGTATCGCTTGCTGCTTCGATAGCTGCGCAGTGGTCCGCGTATGCGCTGGAGTGGTCAACCTGCTCACTGGTATCAAGGGGTAGTTGCGGTTCCATCTCTTCTGGCTGAATGAGCTCTTCTGTGGTGCGTTTTGTCTCCATGGCCTTGGCAGGGGAGGACTCTTGGCGCATTGCGTTAAGTGCGCGGCTTTTTTCTGGCAGGGCCTCTTTCTCCTTCGACTTGAACCAGTCGCCGGGCTTGCTCATGCCATCCCGCAGGGAGGCATAAATCTTGCGCATCTGGACGTACTGCGCTGGCTGCATTGTGTCCGCGCGTCTGCCGAGATATGTCTGCACCTGCTCTGTTGTTACCCCAAACTCAGCACTGAACGTATCGAGCATGCGCTTGATCGACTCGGGACTTGTGTCAGCGTGAGTGTTCAGGGTTACCTCACATTGACGCTGGGCGGCCTCTATCACATCCCCCGGGATCACCCCGAGAATGCAGGCGCGCAGGCGGCGAGCACCATTGTTTGCCACTAGCTCGTAGATATCGCGCGGATCTTCCAGTTGTTTTTGACCGTTTTTGGTGTGGCGGATGTGTGGGACTGTGAAAATCTTTAACTGCTTGGTGTTGGTTTCTACATCCCAGGCGAACGCCTCCACAATGGATTCGCCTTTGCGTTGCTCCAGCTCGCGGATGCCGAACTGCATATTTCCCCAGGCTTGTGCCAGTGCCTCTGCCAGTCTGATACTTGGGCCGGTTACATCCGACCCGCCACGGTTATAGCTGTATAGCGCCCCCTCTGCGAGGGTTGGGCGTGAGCATGCTTGTAAGATGCGATCTGCGGCTTCTACGGGATTGCGCGGGAATTTCTTGGCAATCACCATTGCTGCTTGAACTTCTTGAATGGCCCGCTGTTGCTCGACAGCCACTAATCCTTGCTCTTGACGTTGACTGGCTGCGCCAAATGGGTTTGAAATGGTTTGGTTCATGCTGCCTTCCTTGCCCATGCTGGGCGGTTAAGTGGTATCAGGTCGTGCCAATCGTTGTTAACGCGGCACTCGTGGTACTTGATAAGATCTCGGCGGTAGAGCTCTCTGCCTGACTCTTTCCATTCCAGCTCCAACGGGCGGACCCGTACTGGGTAGCGGCCGCACTCAATGGATGAGCTAACAGCCAGAAAGATGAAGTCCGGGATCTCGCCGTAAATTTGAAAGAAACCATCGGAATACATCGCGTCTTGGACGTGATAGCGGAACTCCTCAACGTGGCGTTCGAATCTGGCCATGTCATCCACCTTCTTCACGTCAGCCAAGATGGGGAAGTGGCTGAGCTGCTTGTCTGGGCGGCACCGGCAGAGCTCATCAGTTTCGGCGTCAGTCCAGTAGAGCGACCCCTCACAGATGCCATCTTGTTCCAGCAACCAGCGGGCATCAGGATGGGCAAACACGCTTTCACGCATCAACTTGAGCTTGCGGTCGTCCTCGAACGAGATGACGGTTTTCCCCAGCTCGGCACAACTGGCCAGGAATGCCTTCTCTTCGTCCTTACCCGCATTGGTACGGCGGTTGAATTCAGGAGCGATGATGTAGCTCTCTTTGAAGGTTGCAGGCTCCAGCAAGAGACAATGAAGTGCGGTTCCCATATCCAGTGCAGCGACTTTGTCGGTATCGATAGGCGCGTATCTACGCCAGATGTAAGTTGCCGGGCTCTGGGCAATGTCATCCAACTGGGATTTACTGACTCCTGGGCCGAAGTGGTAGTCCTGATTGCTGAGACCTGGTACCAGGCCGTGTAGCCGTGAGGGACGGGTATCAACAAGAGTGTTCATGCTGCACTCCTCTGTTGGTATTGCTCCCATTGTGCATCGTTCATGGTGTCGTGAAGTGACGCTACGTGGTCACCCCAAGCGCTATCGGCCAGTGCAGTCAGTCTCTCCTCGATCAACTGCTGGAGTTGGCGTGTTAGCGGCACGTTGTCGTCAGAGACGATCAACAGGTAGAGGGCTTGATTTAGCTGGGTCGCCTGGTCGGCATTGACCTCGGCCAGCAGGGAGACAGCATCGATATCGAGTTGGCCGGATAGCAGTGGGAGGCGGTTTGCCTCCACCCACTCGGCAATCCATTCAGCCCTGGCATTTGCTTCGGCCTCTTTACTGTCCAGCAGTGCAAGCAGAATGTGTTCATTAGTCATCGCTAGAACTCCATTTCTAGGCGCAGAGCGCGCTGCAGGATAAGGATCTTCATTGTGATGCCCCCAATTTATCCGGCGCGTTTTCTTGGCCTGTAACCAGCCAATGGAAGTGGGCAGACAGCTCCGGATGCTGGGCAAACAGCAGCAGGGTACCGCCGCTAATCTCCCGGTAATTCAGTTCATAGTTCTTGAGCGTGGTGGATGGGATGCCCAGCAAGTCGGCGAACTTGGGGCGGCTCAGGCCAAGGCGCTGCCGTAACTGGCGCAAGCGTTGGCGGCAAGCATCATTGAGCGGTGGGATGGTCAGGTCGCTTTGTTCGGTACGTTTTTTCATGGTCAGGTCCTGTGGTGGTAAAAACAAAAACCCCGGCGCGAGAGCCGGGGCGGATGGTAGTTTGGTGCTTGGGATGAGGGTTATAAGTCATCCAGATGTTGTAGGCGCTGTTCTTCAAGGATGTCTTCAATCGCGCGACGTGTTTTCAATCGTTGGCGGTTTTGTTCAATCTCCAGCCGTGTCGGCCGGTCATCTTCTGTTAGTTTGCGCAGTCTCGGTGGGGCTAGGTCACCGAGAAAGACAGCCATTTGAGCGGGTGTCAGTCGTTTCATGGTGAATTTCCATTGGTTGAATATTAATCACATTTTCCGAGGCGGGATTAAGATAGCGTGTGATGTGTCTCGTTCTCAACTGGAGGGTAGGGGATGACATCATTTTTTATGCCTTGCCCCTTATGTGGGGAGCGGGCACATGCATTGTTGGTTGAAGATGGCCGAGCCAAGGATATTGATTGTCCTGATTGTGGCTGCTACATCGTGGCGTTTTGCGCTGAGATGCAACTAATTGAAATTAATGGTGATATTCAAATGGCGGAGATCAGATCCAGGTTGCAGTCAGGGCCAATAGATGGCTGTTTGCGATACATCGAGTTCAGTTCTGACCATCAGGAGTTTGTGATCAACATACTTCCTCGATAGGCATCGTTATGAGTTTTTTAGTGATTAATTTTGTCCCAGGATGATGCTGTTGGGACATGGCTGTGGCCGAGCAACAGGTGCTGGTTGGTGTGCCACAAATGGAAATGTGGTTTATGGGAGGATCCCACTATGCGCCAATGGTATTGCTTGAAAATTGACTATCCCCAGCCAGCTCTTGATGTGATGCAAATCGTGCAGGAGTTGTTTGATGATGTGTGGCCTGACGGTCTGAAACATGCCGTGGTGTTCTCACGGCTAAATGATGACCATGACGAAATGAGTCTGTATTTCTCACCCGAGACAGCACGTATTGCCCATGTAGTCGATGCTCGGCCATGCAAGCAGCCGCTCATCGTGTTGCAAAACGGGTTCAAGATGGTGGTCGGTGATCTGCTGACCAAGCATCGTTCACGTGATATCGGCAATTTGCATCAAGGTTGATCAGTATTCACAGCTGCTTTCGCAGTTATCAGGGAAGAATGAAATGAGAAAAATCGGTTTAATGGTAACCCTCATGATAGGTGTGTCTTTTTCAGGTTTGACGCATGCCGATCTAGAGCAGTGTTTAGCCAATGCCAAGACTCAAAATCAAATCCTGGCTTGTCTTAACGAATACAACAAGGGTTAGGTATGGAGCAGGGAGGTGTTCAGATGAGCTGACACCTCCTTGTATTTTGAATCTTCGTTAGCCAAATGTCTGGTTTAGTCCCTTGAGTTGGCTTGCTTTATTGAAGCTGGCCATTACAAGCCACGTATTGATGTTGATTGTCCTCCACATCCAAACGCCACTCGTGACGCTTGGATGTGGTGCCTGGTCAGGCACACATCACCTCATCCAGCCGCCCAATTTCTGATTCTACAGGTCAGGGCAGATCCACCGGGAACGTGGATTTCGTTCGAGGTATCCCAATCCTTATTGTTAAAGAGCCTGGCAACGCTGAATTCAGGTTGCAGTTAGCCAAAGCATCCTTGCGGAGCCTGAGAAAGAGGCTTTGGCTAGGGCGCTATCAGGGCAGCGCCAGACCCGGGTCAGACGGCGTGGCGAAGATAGTCAATGCGCCAGTGGAAGAGGGAGCAGTGCCTAGTGGCGTTGGCTCTTCGTTGCTGGGCTGCACGGGCTGCAACAATGTGATGTTGCTCTGCGGCCAGCATGGCCAGATACAGGCGCTGCTTGATGGCCTGGCGGCGTGTTGCATTGCCATTCAGGCGGTCTGCAATGAGGGTCATGAGCTGGTCTGCTCGTTTAGCCGCTCTGGAAAAAATGCGCATGGTCATGGTACATTTGCTCCTGTTGACGGGTTGGTCCCCGTCAGCTCCTGCCTCGCCTCTGGCGTGGTTGGGTCCTGTATAGCCAGGGTTGGTCCCCTGGCAATCTGACTAGGGGTGGTACCCTGGTCCTTCGAAGCCCGCCTTGTGCGGGCTTTGTCGTTCTTACGCGCTGGTCAAGCGCATGCCCTGGTAAGGGGCGGGTCCTGTTGCTGGTGGCCGATGATTCATAGCCTTGTCGGAGTAGTCTGATTGTTTTACAGAACAAGATGGAAGTTAATATTGAAGAACCAAATAGTCAACACAAATTGTTCGCTAATGTGAATGTTTTTTTATGGGCGTATCTTTGAAAGATTTTAGGTACAAAAAAGCCCGCATTGTGCGGGCTAATGGTGAGGGGGGAAGGATTACTACTCCTTCATGTCTCTACGTAGTTCGATCATTCGGCCATAAACAAGCGCATCCTTGAGAGGGATTACACCAAGCCTGGGATCATCGGTTACCAATGTAATGCCTGACAGTCCATCTAGGGCTTTGAGCAGGCGCTCCTGCTTGTTGCTATCGAGTCTTACCAGCACGATATCGTTGTGGCGAGGGGCTCGATCTGCAAGGTCAATGATACAGATATCACCATTTTTGATGCCAGACCCCATAAGGTTATCGTCATTGGCGATCACGCCAATAAGATGCCCTTCTGCGTCACTAAAAATGCTGCGTCCGCTCTCTAGCGTTGAAAGGGCATCCGTCGGGTGCTTGCCAAGCTCAGGCATCTCCCATACTGGCACCTCACCGAGATTGGTAGCAGAAACATAGGTTCCACTTTCCTTTCCAGTGTAAAGCCAAAGAGGATCACAACCTAAGGCCTTCGCGATAGATAGCAGGCTGCTAACCCGCAGATCTTTAAGCGGGTCAGATAAGAGAACAGATATAGCGGCCTTGCTCACCCCAGATTTACGTACAAGATCAGCCTGTTTGAAGCCGCGCTCACTCATCATGTATTCCAGTCGATCTCTGAAAGAGGTCATGTCGATTCTGTTCTCATAATAAAACACTTCATCATTTTGTCTCATTTATAGATCGTTATGGTGATCATTGATATGTTCATAGTAAGGAACTAACATGACGCTTGTACTGCTACTACCACAGGACCCGACCAATGAAGAAACGTGAAGTGATCGAGCATTTCGGCAACATGGCCCGCGCGATGAAAGCCATCGGCATCTCCCGCAGCCTCGCCGTGAAGTGGGGCGACGTGATCCCGGCTCAGCATGCAGTCAGCTTTGTCATCGCCAGTAATGGTGAGCTGCGTCTGGGGTTGGACGATTACCCCCTAGACAAGGACCAAGACCATTCCGCTCAACAAGCCGCCTGACCACCGGCTTTATGACCACACCAAAAGGACCTGACCAATGGGACGACCAGCACTGCCTGATCACGCAAAAATGGACTCTATTTCTCCACTACGCCTACGCGGCAACCCAGCACAACGCTGCGTGTGGCAAGAAGTCGGGGCTGAATTTGGCATGACGGAAACCGCCTTCGCGCGCACCTCACTTCTGATCTTGCTTAATTCCATATCGAAACATGAACCCCTGATCTTGGCGAGAGCCGTCAAACGGGCCAATCGGAGCCTTATCGAGCAGGGGTTTCCACCTGTGACCATCGAAGAGATCCTGAACGGTACTGGCCTTCCTGAGCGGGGATTGCTGACCTTTTTACCCTCCGACGAGATCGCCTATGACGAGGAGCGCCCCAAGAAGCCGCTCCAAAAGCTCGTTGGCCTGATCAACTTCATTCTTGGGAGATAACAGCATGCCCATTTTTACCCGACCGCCACGCCCAGCATCAGAACGCGTCAGCGAACGCGACAACATCGTATTGAAAGCAGTTATGCATGAGTTGGCATTAGCGATTGATGAACCGTTGATCTCGACCGCCCAGGCTGCAGGAACTGACCGGCAGGCATTGCGCCTGGCGCGTGAGCTCCAGGCCCGAGCGGCTGAGCGCGAAGAGGGGCAACCTAGCGCGTAGCCAATCTGCCCGGCTCACCACCGGGCAACAAGACACACAGGATCCGACTATGACCAAATTGACTCTGGCCCGTGGGGAGTGCCCCATGCTGCATGCTTTTAACGATGACACCTGCACCGAGGAACAGGCTTCTGAGAGCCTGGGAGGAGGACAAGAATGAACATCAACTTTCTTGACCGACCAATAGCCTTTCATCGCCCTTTTGTAGCCATTACGGGTTCAGTCACTGCCGCTCTGTTTCTATCGCAGGCCCTCTATTGGGCAAAGCGCTGCAAAGAGCATGAAGATGGCTGCTCATGGTTCTATAAGACCCAGGCTGACTGGGAGGAAGAGACGGGGCTGACCCGCTACGAACAAGAAGGGGCGCGCAAGGCATTACGCAATCTTGGGGTGTTGAAAGAAAAGCGGGTGGGTTTACCGGCGCAGCTATATTTCTGCATCGATTTGGTTGCACTTGAAGCTGTCATGAATGCATGTGATGTCTTGCAACCTAGTATGCGGAAAACCAGCAAACAGGCGAGGGGAAAACCTGCAATCAGTAGTGCTGGAAACCAGCTATCTATTACAGAGACTACTACAGAGACTACTACAGAGACTACTACAGAGATCCAAGATCCCCCTGTATCCCCCCAGGGGAAAACGCGACCTGAAAGCGAAACTTCGCGTCGAGGTACCCGCTTGCCGAATGACTGGTTCCTACCTGCAGAGTGGGGGAGGTGGGCCAGCCAAGAAACTGGATGGCCACGAGAGCGGATCCTCCTCGAGGCCGCGACGTTCGCCGATTACTGGCAGTCACTGCCCGGGGCCAAAGCAACCAAGCTGGATTGGGAGAAAACATGGCGAAACTGGGTGCGTCGTGCTGCCAGCTCGTTTAGGACGGCAGCACAGCGCAAGCCATTGGCAAACCTGCAGGCGGCCCAGAACGCAGCACAGGCTCTCAGAGAGTCGGGGAGGGGGGTCTATGACGACAACACACCCCTCTAACGTGACAGCCCTGCCTGGGATGCAGGAACGGCCATTGATGAGCGACCGCATGGCGGCGTTTATGGCCGAGGAGCTGTTGCCGATGATGGCTGGTAGCTGGCCCGCAAGCGCAAACCAGTTGGATGCCAATGCTCGCGGCGTGGCACTGGCCTGGGGTGGCGTGCTGCACGGGTACACTCCAGCCCAAATCCGGGAGGTGGTGCTGGATATGGCTGCTGACGTAGATCGCCAGTTTGCTCCGCGCCCGGCAGAGGTTCGGGCGGAGATACTTCGTCGTTTTCCTCCTGTACGGACAAAGCTACGCCAGCTTGTGTTCTCAATCGCAGCGTGCCAGATGGAGGCGACAGTTACCGTACTGCAGCGTGACGGCGAGGTTACTAGCGATGCCGTGAAGGTTGAGATGGAGCGGATCCTCACCGACCGCCGCCAACTCGGTTACACCATCACAGGTAGGCTATAGGTATGTTCAACCCAGATATGATCGCAGCCGTAAAAGCAGCGAAATTCTGCTGGGTGGTGGTCTACCCGGCCGTTCGCGGGGAAAGTCGTGAGCGTGTGTTGCTGGAGGTGGCAAATGAGATCACCGTGTTTGGGCACACGGATTACCAGTGCGGGGCAGGGCATTGGCTGGTAAGCGACAGGATGTCAGTGTGCTTGGCACAGGAGTTATTTTCCTTAGTGGCTGGGCTCTGGGCCAGCCACTACCACCTTAATCACTAAACGCAACGCATAGTAAAAATGCCACGCGTTGCGAATCACTCTTGAACAGTTTGTTATGCGACACTTTCGGCAAAACTCTTCCAGTCTTCGTTTTCTACTAATGTAGAGCGATACACTTTTATGTTTGAGCAACCGGAAATATTCTTAATAACGGATTTAACATGGTCAGCGACTGATTGTGGCAGCCATGGACTCAGGACAATACGGCTAATTGACGCCAAATCAAATTTCAGACGTAGCACCGGGCCAAGATCGGTATCCGAACCGACAAAGAGTCTAAACTCTTGTTCATCTTTAAAAACTATTCGCTTCAAAAATGGAAACTCATTTGTTTCGGGATTTATCTCTCTAAGTTCTGTAATTTTTTTATACTCAACGGATTTGGTTTGTAAATCAGTTTGGTTTTCCAGGCTTGTTAAAAGCTTATCTCTGTTGAACTCAACATATATCCCACTAGTGCCACTTGAGAAAATCTTCCAATGGTGATACGTTTCAGAAGCTTCAGTCAAACAAAGTGCATATGTGGACTTTAGACCTTTAACCTTGGCATATTGTTTTATATAGAAAGAGTCATTCCTATCATCCCATGTATCCGGATTCAATAGAGCCATCTCTTTTGTCACCAACATATCTATTAAAAAAGGTAGCTCTGTATATCTCTTTAATGAAAGTCCCAATTTTAACTCCTTATTTTCTGTTGCATAACGCCCGCCTAAGGGGCTGGCAACGCATTGCCGAACTCAAAAAAAACACCGTAAACACTGAACTTCAATTTTGAACTAAAGCCGCCACGCGTTGGCAATCCCCCCCTCTTGAGCCGTTTGTTATGTCATTTTACACGTATAGCACTTCTTTAACGCTATTACGCCAACCTCGATACGCATCTTTAATTGCTTTTATTGCAGCTTCCATTTCATCAGATAACTGTCCATAAGCAGCGCTATCATCCCAAGAGCCGGCTCGATCACAATTCAATTGCGGCGCAAGGCACATTCGATAGTTATCAGCCGACTGGGTATATGGGTATATATCAAAGTGTTCATCAACAAAATGAACAAATTTGGTCAATGACTCACATAACAACTTCGTTTTTTCGTTGATATCTTTACACACAAAAGAGTTGCTTGATGACATCGCTTTAATAACAAAGTTGCGCATGCTTTCATCACTATCTCTGCAAAGCGAATGGTCACTTCTTAAACGAGAAAGGATATGAGACAAAGTCTCTTCAGTGATAATATCGTTCAGTTGACTAAAAATAGACCTGTCATGTAACTCTTTTTTCTCGAGAGTTGCTTTTGATGTTACAGATGACGCAACTTCATGCAGGCCTGTATTCAATAAATGATAGACCAAACCGAGACAACACAACAAAAAACCCCATAGCGCATCTGAGTCATTAGTTATTGATAATTCGAGTGTTTTACCCAAAGCTGCATTAACTACAGTAATCCACAAAGGGGTACTCATTAAAGACAAACCACAAACTACTATTAGCCATGTGATTTTGTTATAAAACTTTGGTTTTAAGGCCTCAATCAATTTAAGAACAAAACTAAAGAACTTTTCCATTATTTACCTAACTATAATTAAAGTGACATAACGTTTGAGTTCAGGAGCCTTGCGCGGCTTTATGCGCAAGGTCCCCTGCAACGATGGGTTGGGCATACAGCTACTCACGCTCAGCCCAACCCGAGCCGGCAAAGTACGCAGAGTCTCTGACGATTAGATTCAACTTTGACGTGTATGACCGAGAGTTCAGGTCCTTGTAGTTGATCTCAATCTGAGCCGAAGCGCCGTAATTCAATACGTTCTTCTCCTTGTCGGTACTTGTGAGGCCAAATCCGTTCTTAACACTCTTCCCAGGGTGTAGTACCGCGATGCGCCCTTCATCGGTAAAGCAGCGTTCAACTTCTTTTCTGAAGCGGTCACGTGCATTCGAGTCTAGGAGTTTTTGAATAGCGTCAGCGGTAGCTTTAAGTCGGATATCTGTAGCGGGGCGGTTCCCAACATTATGGATAACGAGATTGAACGCAATCGCTTCATTCCCTCCGTCGTGAGTGGCGATCTCGGCCGTAACTATTGGTCGGTTGGTTTCGAGCCAAGCTCGCCGCGTGAAGATGAAGGCCGACAGTGACACCAGAAATGCGCCAGCGGAAATGGCTATAGGGATGATTGAAATCGGCTCGATATTCATTGCGAGTCCATGTATGCCCAACGTTTGGTTAAGGGGCGGGCTTTAGCCCGCCCCAGTGAGCGAAGCGAACGATTTGAACCAGTTGTTATGTGTTTCGGCACGGACTAGATTCTTCTCCGTCATGCAAGGTCAATCCACACTCAAATGCAACATACTCATGATCAATGTCATGATCGCGGCCTTGGTATTCCACCATTTCAGAGTGGAAAGTACGCTCAGCCATCGGTGACTTACAGTGGGGGCAAAAGTACTCGGACATGAGCTCGTGAGCATTTGAAATTTGACGACTAAGTTCGTCTGCTTCTTCTTTTATTGATTCCAATTCCTTCTCTTTTTGTGAGATTAGAGATTGGTTTTTCTCCTTGTCGCCAGATAGGCGCTCAATTTCTTGAATTAATATATCAACTCTTTCAGATAGTGATCTGGCTAATGCGTCCGGCTTTTGCTTTTCCGCGAGAGATAGCTGACTCTCCAAAAAAATAGCCTTCTCTTTTAGTAGCTCTATCGTTGCGTCCTTTTGACTTACTAACACCCTATACAAAACGAAAAGAGCCGAAATGAATGCCAAGATTGAAACTACTTGCGTATAGAAAAGTACTTCAATGCTCATGAGTTTCCCTTAAGCACATAACGCTTTGCTAAGCGGCAATAAAATAGTTGGCTAAAATTAGCGAGGAACGAGCAAAAGCCAACTGTTTTTTGTCCGTTTGAGCAACTTGTTAAATGGCTGGCTACACCTTACTTTACGTGTTTCATGTATGTAGTACTGGTACCGTTATCTATAATCTCATCAGCAAATTTTTTACATAGGCTATGCGATGCAATATTATCTTTATCAACTTTAAGCTCAAGATAAAACTCGGAGATACCGTTTCTAAAAAAGCCTTGTTTCATTTCATCAATGCTTTTACTTAAAACTTCTTGTCCAAACCCTTTTCCCCTGAATTTTTTTAAAGTTGTAACTCCAACATCAAAGCAAGGCTTCTCTTTATATTGGTCTGTATTAACAGCCACACAAGATGCTTTGATTCTGGTACCTGTCGCCATTAGAGCGTATGTGAAACGGATTTGCCCCTCCGGTCTATCCATATGAACCCGTAATTTTTTATGTATTGCACCGGCATCTGTTTTGATTAGATTATTATTTAAAGCTTTTTGGAATGCCTTAAAAGCAATTTCTGCTGTTTCCTGATTATTCATATTACCTCTAGCTTTAATGCTCTAAAAATGGGAGTGCGCGAAACGTTATACAAGCCATTTAACGCCGCCAGCATGCGCGGCTTTGTTGCGAAGGCGAAGCCGCAGCGAAGAAGACGTCGCCATGACTGGCCTTGTTAGTGCATTTAATTACCGGAAGTCCGGATAGGAAACTCGCCCCGTCTCACTTACGGATATAACCTTTTGTTTTATTAAATTCGCAATAATGGCATCTTTATCTGGCTCTGATATGCCACCTTGGAATTGAAACATCGCAGCTATGGAATTAGAAAGTGAAGATAATTTAGCCGGTTTAAGCTTCAACAAACGTTCTGTAACGTAACTTATCTGATCCTGCCCATCAGGCCCAGAAGCCTTTCGTGGGGCCGGATATTCCTCCTCTTCCTGCTTTCGACCAAGTTGGAGTAACAGCTGCGCAAGTCTGAACTTGTCTCTGTAGCTCAATGCCTCACACGCTTTTGCTATTTCCTCATATGCCATACTTACTCCTTGTTTGAGAACGAACTTGGTGCACTAACAGTGATTAGATGGAAGGCGGTACTAACACGTTAGTAGTGCCTTCCATCTAACTCCGCCCGCCCTGATACGGGGAATCAAAAATTATATTTTAAATCAATCTGTTACCTACTGGTCTCTGAAGCTGAACGTGTTCGCTTGACTTCCTCTTTTTGCTCCAGCATTACGACTGTGTATAACAACAGTGATGGGGCAAACGCATTGGCTACCGCCCCTAGGTTACAGCCCCCAGATTGCTGCTTTTGACCAGTTGTCTGACGGTATTGAAGATCACCATCCTAAGGCCCTGAGTGAGACATGGGCATCAGTCGAATAGCTTACCAATCGAATCTCTGAAAGTTGAGCGATTTATCCGCTAACTCTGTGATATCAGACATGTTTTTGATGCAAATCAGGAATTAATCAGTAGTGGGTTATTTATTAATTATCGATGTGGTAGAACCAGTGGTATCCATAAGAGAACTAGATAGGATGGGTTGTGAAACGCATACTTTTACTGGCTCTGTTGAGTGTTGGCTTCGCGGCCAGCGCCAAGGAGCAAGTGCCTGATGCCAGGCTTGTAGATGAGCAGATCAAGCAGCAGATTATCCAGGAGTCCATCGATAGCTATCCCGGGAACTGTCCGTGTCCATACAACTACGCCAGGAACGGCAGCCGTTGTGGCAAACGCAGCGCCTGGAGCAGGGCAGGTGGCTATGCGCCGATCTGCTACAAGGAAGAGATAACGGACGAGATGGTTAGTGAGTGGAGGGGTAGGGGGGCAGCAAGATAAGGCAGCACACAGCAATCAGTTACAAAGAGCTGCCGACCATGCTTTCCAACTTAAGTGGTTGGCATATCTTGATACTGCAAATAGATGGCGTGAAATGCTTCCTTATTCTGTAGGGCTGCAGCAACACAAGCTGGGTCAAGGTGACTACCAGCTTGTTCTTCCAGATAGGCAAACGCCTCATCAAATGACCAGGCTCGTTTGTAAGGGCGTTCACTACTTAAGGCATCAAATACATCCGCTACGGCAACGATACGCGCTTCGAGCGGAATTGCATTTCCCTCCAATCCCTCTGGGTAGCCATTGCCATCAAAACGTTCATGGTGGTGGGCAACGATGTTCTTGAGCATGTCAGTGTGGTGGATCCCATCAAGATCAAACTCGCAGATCATTCTCGAGATGATGACCTTTCCTTTGATGGCATGGGTTTTCATGACATCGAACTCTTCAGCGGTCAACTTACCAGGTTTCCGTAAGATGGCGTCGGGGATCGCAATCTTGCCAATATCATGCAGGCCGGAGAAGCGGTAGATGAATTCAACATCCTCATCAGTCAGGTTGTGAGTTGAGGCCAGAGCTTTGGCTATAGTACGAGAATACGCCGACATTCGGAGTAGATGGTTGGCGGTCTCTTCATCTCGATAGCGACTGAACTCCAATGCTGTTGCCAAGGCGCTTCCGAGAATCTTGATGGTCATAAACTCCATAGCGATGACACTGGACAGCATCTGTGCATAAGACGAGAGCTCGCCCTGAACATTCTCATCAAAATAGTTCGGTTCTACAGCATCACAGAATAGAAAGCCGAAGAGCTTATTATTGAACCATAATGGCTCGGTATAACTGGAGGCATAGCCTGCAGCGAGCAGTTTGCGATTGTTTTCAGAGTCAGGGTGCTGAGAATGCTTCAGATTGTCGATGACTCTGGGTTGCTTGTGCTCAGCGAGATGCCGCAATGAGGGCACATTGCTTAATTTGGCCTCGTATTGCAAAAAAGGGGAGTGGCCCTCTGTCGTGCTTGTTGCAAATGTCTTGAGCATATCGGTGCGCTGATCATAAATCGCGACAGAGACCTGCCCTAACTTGTTCAAGTGCTTCCTTAGGTGAACATGCATACTTTGCAATCTTTCGTCAAATGAGCCATCCATAGCTATCCCATCCCTGCACAGACAATCACTGATTTCATTATCATTTGTACTTTTGAGGTTAACAGATAAATGATGAATATGTTAATTGAACGGGGTGCATTTTCACCTATAGCTTGATGGGAATCCTTCATAAGCTATTGTTATATCTCAATTTCATTGAGATTTCCTAAGTTCTATTTGTGCTTATGTATAAACCCTGATTAACAGTCTGAAAATACTTTATGCAGCTATGAAAATAACTCTCTCGGAGGCACAAAGGCGGCAGTTAAGAACCGGATCTCTCACGGTGAGATGGTCAGTGATTGGTGGGGGAGTGCCCAGATACCCCTCCCTACGACGCAAGCTGGGCAGGCCCTTAAGAAGCTTTTGCCGCCAGCTCAGATCGCACCTCTGATGCCGTACGAAGTATCGGCAGTCCTATCAATGCGATCACCACCATCGATAGCCCAGAGACTATCGCCACGCCGAAGCCTGCTCGCGCACCATAGGTATCAATAACAAGGCCGGCCAGCAACCCGCCAAGCGCGACACCAATGCTGATGCCTGTCGTCATCCAGGTTAGACCCTCGGTGAGCTTGGAGGGTGGCAGAATAATAGTGCCAAGGTTCATCACGATGATCATCGTTGGCGCGAACGAGAGGCCTGCGATGAAGAGGATGCCTGTCAGGATGTAGACGTTCGGGGAGAGGATAGGCAATAGCGCGGTACCGGCTGTAACCAGTATCCAAAAAATGAACTGCCTCTCAATCGGTAAGGCAATTCTCAATGCGCCGAACGTCAGGCCAGCAACCAACGATCCCAAGGCATAAGCGGCCAGGATGAAACTGGCGGCTGTTGGCCAACCTTGTGCATTGGCAAAGGCTACGACGGCGACATCGATCGAGCCGCCGATCACGCCCATTGCCAAAAGCGCCAAAATGATGATGCGAAGGCTGGGGATCTTCAAGATTGACTCACTGCTC
This sequence comes from Aeromonas aquatilis, assembly GCF_054052405.1. NCBI lineage: Bacteria > Pseudomonadati > Pseudomonadota > Gammaproteobacteria > Aeromonadales > Aeromonadaceae > Aeromonas > Aeromonas aquatilis. Next base: position 74,468 of record NZ_JBSTYP010000016.1, read on the forward strand.
CACTTACTGCGCTTGACCACCTTTGGCTCAGTTTGCCGTTGTAGGACAAAGGCTGTTACGCCAATAGCGAGCAGTAAGATGGCAGCAAGAGGTCCAGCTTCGGCGAAGGCACTCGTACTCATGCCAATTGCCAGTGGAGGGCCAATGATAAAGGCCATTTCCGTGAGGACCGTATCCAGGGAAAATGCTGTGTGCAACTGTGGCTTCCCGCGAAAAAGCACTGTCCATCGGGCTCTTATCATGGCCGGCATTGTCGGCATCGAGCCAGCCAATGCTGCCAGGATAAATAAAAGTAGCCCCGGAGCGTTCATGTAGGCAGCCGTCACGAGCATCAACAGCATGCCAATACTGAATGCGGTCACGAAAGGTAGAACCCGGCTCTGGCCATGTTGATCCACCAGTTTTGATATCTGAGGACCTATAAGCGCATTCGATAACGTAAATGTGCCTGCGACCGCACCAGCCAGCCAATAGAGATTACCCTGTTGTGCCAGCATAGTGATGATGCCAATGCTGATCATTGCGTATGGCAAGCGGGCAATCGAACTCGAGATCACTAACCCTTTGACGCCAGGGGTTGTCAGAATTTCGCGATAAGGGTTAGACATAATATTTCCATGTTGTAATTCGATGAGGAAAAACGTTCCGTTTTCCTGCCTATTTTCCGTGATGAGATTCACTGCAGAACTCTTTTCCAAAAGCGAGTATTAATGTGTGCAACTGACAGAAAGGATCGGGAGATAACCTTTATCCCTCCATACAATCATTTGAAAGTTCGTTTTGCCAGAGATTAATTCTTAAGCGTTGGGTCTGATTTCGTGATGCAAAAGCTATTGGATAGGGCTGTGCGTGGTAGGGGATGAGATGTTATATCTCTAAAGGTGTTCGATTGGGTATGCTCAAGGGGTTTTCGGAGGATCAGGATGTCAACAGAAGAACTCTTTGAAAAAGCCGCAGTCTGGGCGCAGTAGCAGAGACAGTTCATAATCAGCTTGCAGTTGTGTGATCAGTTCAATGCTTCTTTAGCTGTTGCAAGTCGGCTCATTCGCAAGTTAATCACCCATCCCCGGATCACTGCTGAGTGCAAGCAGGAGAAGTGTGTCGTAGACGATAAGCATTCTATGAAGATGTTGATGGTTAAGGTCACCAACGTTGTACGCGAACTCATTGGACCACCAAAGCAAGTAAAACCAGCAACAAAATACGACATTCTGCTAGTAGAACGATCAGAGTAGGGGATTGTGCATTGTCATTCATGGGGAGTTCAAGTGTAATGTAAATGATGAGGTTCATATAGAGATATCTTATCTCTGTTTGATAGTCCATCCTGGCTGTAAATAAGTGCATCAACAAGGATTTTCCTAAGTCTACGCAAGTGTGTGGGGGCATGAAATTGAGGCGGAGTGAATGTAGCAATGAAAAAATTTGACTTGAATATTGACCGGATGCTTGAAAACTGGGATGCACATCATGCGATTCGGGAAATTATTGCCAATGCACTCGATGAGCAGATTTTGACGAGCACGGGGGACATTATCATTGTCCGTGACAGTGATAGCCAATGGCGTATCAGAGACTTCGGACGTGGCCTAAGACACGAGCACTTTACAATGAACGAGAATCAGGAAAAGCTTGTACATCCTAGTCTCATTGGAAAGTTCGGTGTCGGTCTTAAAGACGCTTTAGCTACATTCGATCGTTTAGGCATCGAAACTTGTATCCGCTCTAAGTTCTGTGATGTCACCTTTGACCGCACTGAAAAGCACGATTTTTCCGATGTCATAACCCTGCATGCCTGCATCTCTGAACCCTCCGAACCGGAATTTATCGGGACTGAATTCACCCTTAAAAACTGCTCAGACGAAGATATTGAGAAGGCAAAGCAGTTGTTCCTGCGGTTCTCTGGCGAGGAGATGCTTGAAAAAAACCAATACGGGGAAGTTCTGCAAAATACAGGAAATACCTCCTATATCTACATCAACGGCATTCGTGTGGCTGAAGAAGATAATTTTCTATTTTCCTACAACATCACGTCACTGACCGCCCCAATAAAGAAGGCTCTCAATCGAGAGAGAACGAACGTTGGGAGATCTGCCTATTCTGATCGTGTGAAGTCGATCCTGCTAGCATCATCGTCAGAAGCCGTCGCCAAGGCTCTCGTTGAAGACCTAAGTAACTTCGGAAGTGGAACGCTGCACGACGAGATGAAGTGGACGGACGTTTCTGTACATGCTTCGAAGATTACGAATGCTTCGGGGCATGTTTTGTTCCTAACGGACGAGGAAATCATGAATGCTCCACGTTTCGTCGAGGAGGCACGAGCGAAAGGACGACAAATCATCACGATCCCCAGCACCGTCAAAGAGAAATTGTCGGGACAGATAGATACCGATGGCAATGCTATTCAGGATTTGGGCAATTTTATTTCTAAATGGAACGACTGCTTCGAGTTCCGTTTCGTCACCCCCAAACAGCTTACCCAAGACGAAAGGCTGATTTTCGACATGACTAGCAGGATTGCCGATCTAGTCGGAGGACTTCCGCTGAGGGTTCAGGAAGTGAAAATCTCAGAGACAATGCGACCTGAGACGGGGAGTTTCTCTGAAGCCCTAGGGTTGTGGAATGGTTCGGAAATTATAGTTAAACGCAGCGAACTTATTTCAGTTGAACGTTACGCAGCCGTACTGCTACACGAGCTCGGTCATGCTAGAAGCGGTGCAACTGACGTCACTATCGGCTTTGAGCAAGAGTTAACTTCGCTACTTGGTATGATTGCATCTAAAGCGCTGTGTACTAGTCATGTGGGTGCCAAATTACCACAATCAACTGACCGCGCCAAAGTACCGGCCAAGAAGGCTGGGTTTTGGGCTAGTTTATTCAGGACCTCTTCAAAGTGATGGAGCTTTGCTAATCCCATTTCTTTCTGTTTGATGACTCCCGGCTCAGATAGGTTGGGCTTCGACAGCGTAGCCCAACGTTTACCTGATGGAGATACGCAAAAGGTATGGTGGTGGTATGCACCCGACATGTGGTACCGAAACTCCCACAGGATTTCGTCCTTTTGGCGTGGAGATCCAGCAGGCTGTGATAGCGTATTCTATTGTATTAATGAGTATTTATATTAACTGAATTACTGCTCTAATATGGACTCTGTCTATATATACTTAAGTTAATACCATTCATATTATGAATAGACAGCGCATGATACCTATAAATGTCATTTTAATTGGCATTGTGAGCTGATTTTTATTGGTGATGGTAGTAGGTAACTCTTCTTTTAACGGTTGAAATGTTTATTATGTTTCTTTTTTTCTTGGGCAGTTGACATTTGAATGGTTAATGCTGTCTAGTGACTGTGTATCGATACAAAAAAGAGGTTACTGTACAACTGAAAGTGAGGATATCACAATGATTAACTTCTCTACCCTGTCTCGTCGAATTTCAGCAATCACAGAAGAAAATGCAATGTATACCAAAGGTCAGATTGTTATTCTTAAATGATAGCATCCTGATACAGGCTGCATCTTATTTAGATGCAGCCTTATTTTTGGGGAGATGAAAATGTCTTTTTCGAATGTTAAGCCGCTCATTAAAGAATCGCATCATGTCATTCTTGCTGATGATGGTGATATCTGTATTGGGGAAATTCCTAGTGTATCTCAGATCATAAGTGACCCACCTGCATGGGTTTTACCTGCACTTGAGAAAATGGATGGGAAAAGAACGGTTCCACGAATTTTAAAGGAGTTGCTTAGCGAGGGGGTTGAGATACAAAGTGATTGTCTTGAAAGGCTAATTGTTGGTCTCGCTGAGAGAAAACTGCTTCAGGATAACTCATTTTTTTCAAAAATCCTTTCAGGTGAGGAAATCGAACGATATAACCGCCAAATTCTACAGTTCTCATTAATTGATGCCGATAACCAACACCCATTTATCTATCAAGAGCGACTCAAGCAAAGTCGAGTGACTATTTTCGGCTTGGGAGGGTGGGGCACATGGTGCGCTCTTCAGCTTGCTATGTCTGGTATCGGCACCTTACGATTAGTGGATGGTGATGATGTTGAGTTGTCCAACATCAATAGGCAAGTACTTTATCGTACCGATGATATCGGTAAAAATAAAGTCGATGCCGCTAAAGAAGCCATTTTTGCTTACAATGAGAATGTACATATTGAGACCTTCTTTGAGTTTGCATCATCAGACCGTAACCGGTTAGAACAAATCGTTGGGGATAGTACTTTTATTATCCTTGCATGGGCAGCTCTTGGTTACTACCGTAAGGACACAATTGAAGAAATTATTCATAGTATAGCTAAAGAAAAATACATTCCAATTATAGAGTTGGGAGGGGATCCAATGGAAATTTCTGTTGGGCCAATATATCTCAATAATGGTGTTCAGAAAAGTTTTAATGATGTTGAAAATGAAGTGAAAGATAAATATTACGATACTGACATAGAAATTAGAAAATTCCAGGAGGCTCGCCTAAAACACTCATTCATGGATGGGGAGCGAAGGGTCAATGCATGGCAAAGTGCACCTTCCTTATCGATTATGGCCGGCATAGTCACGGATCAAGTAGTGAAAGTCATTACAGGTTATGATAAGGCTCATCTTGTTGGGAAGAAATTCATTCTCTCATTGCAAAATTTTAAAACACGTGAAGAGAACATTTCTAATGAAAATTAATGATATATCCTTTAATAAGGTAGGATATCTAACCACCAACATATCATGTCAATTTAAAGCAGAGTTAAATGATATTTTTAACGCTGCTAATTCTGAAAGTGAGGAGTCTTGGACTTATATCTATAAGTATGCTCATGAACAAAAAGACCTGCCATTTACTACGGCGCAGCATAAAATAGATCGGATTTACTCAAAATGCTTTAATGGTTTTTGTAAAAATGAATTTAGTTTTTTCTTTAGAAGATTATTAAATGAAGGTATTGAAGATTTTGTAATATCTGAGGCGTCAAAAAAAGCATATGCTTTTTGCAACTCTGATATCTTTAAAAACCTTATTGAAAATGTTACAGGTAGAAATATCGGTGATATCGACGTCTTCTATATTAATAGATTTGACAGGGGGTGTTTTTTAAACACACATACTGACCGTGGGGAAAATATAGGTATTGCGATAAATATTACCAAAAATTGGGATCCAAATTTTGGTGGATTAACACATATCCTTGATGAGAGTCGTAAAAATGTTATCGAAACGTTGACGCCTAAATTTGGTGAAATGTTTATTTTTGATGTATCTGAAATGCAAGTGCCTCATTTTGTGTCTATGGTCGCAGCAAATTCTAAAGATAAAAGAATGTCTATAATTGCACGATATGGGAAGGCTAAAATAAATGGCTAAACGCTCTATATGGTTAATGTTGCTAATGGCCTTAATATGGGGTGCATCTTTCCCTGTATCAAAAGTTGCGGTTGATATTATAGGGCCATATGCATTTAGAATGGCAGGGTCGATAGTTTCTTGTTGCGTTATGTTTATTCTTTTTAAAAAAGAAATATTAGGGAGCGTAAAGAGCATTAGTTTTAATGAAATAATAAAGCTAACCATAATCGCAGTCCCTAATATTTTTGTTGTTCCAATGCTTAATAGTGTGGCCTTGTACTACACCTCTGTTACGAATGCGACTATTCTTGTTTATACGATGCCTTGTTTCACATCTATCATTTTGATGGGTATCGCCAGAAGAATTAACTTTCTATCGATGGCTTCATTAGCACTATGTTTTACTGGAATAGTCTTTACCCTAAAGGAGGTGAATATAGGAATAGGGGAGGTGGTTATCATTTTTAGTGCTATATCTTGGGCAATAGGTGCTGTCGTCTCACAAAAGGTGATTACGCTGGTGCCTTTTAAAGCCAAGCTATTTTGGCAAATTCTGATATCAACTGTTCTAGTGTCTTTATGCTATCCATTTTTGCAGAGTGGGTCGTTATTACAACCGATTATCAATGTGTTTGGTAATACTCAAGTTTTATTCAGTGTTCTGTATTTGGGTGTTATTGGAAATGCATTGGTTTATTACATATGGTTTTATCTAATACAGCATGAAAGTGCTGAGTCTACCAGTTATGCTACGTTACTATCGCCAATAATAAGTGTGATCATAGCCTCTTTGTTTATGAATGAGGTTCTTACAGTCAAGCAGACTCTTGGTTTTGTCTTGATTTTAAGTAGCGCAATATTGGTGAATGTTTTAAGACCTTACTTGAAAAATAACAGATAAAAAGATATCTTCATAAATTATCGGCGTAGTCGAGCGCGCTCGGTGGTTCGTGGCGCTAGTTGTTCGCGAAGGAGGGGAGGGTGTTCAGTCCTTCCAGGTATAGACCTCCCAAGCTAGGCTGTATCTGAAAGACTACATGCTCTCTATGAATAGGTGTAGATAGCAGGCATTCTAGGTTGTCAACTTGTATCTTTTTCAAAATGACTTTATATATTATACCAATGAATCCCCCCTTATATTTCATATAGGTGATCTATAAATGACAAAGCTTGACTGGTTAATCCGGTTTAGACGAGCCAAAACACATACAACGTTAGATTTTATGCTAGATTCTGTTTTGAACAAATTGGAGTCTATTGCTGAAAAAGGTGAAGCTATTCGAGGGCATGAACTGCGCCAGAATGAAATCGATCTTGGCCAACACTGTCGCAGATAAAGCTAATTTTTAAGGGGGGCTAGATCGTCCAGTAGCTTTCTATGTAAATGAGCTTAGGTGGAGATTGTATTGAAAAGCCCTCCAAGGTATTAGGTGAAGCCCTTCGTTGACAGAAAGTAAAGGCGATGATGATCCGGAATGAATAGAGCTCCAAAGTGTGATGTAACGGTATGGGGCAAGCCCCACTGCGCATAAATCAGATTTGGTATGGTGTGGTTGGTTGTCGTGGTTATGATTTGCGATACCTGAGTTCGATGTCGATACGGGGTGTAGGTTATGTCGCGATAATTGCAAACAGTCTTTGCACACCAGTGCTATTTTAACTAAGAGGTCTCAGTCCTGGTTGTACAAAGGTCAGTATTGGGAAGGGTGACGTGCCAGTTTTCATCAACGGACATTATGATGGCGCGGTGAGAGCATCGAGAAGAGGTTTATGAGTAATTGTGGGTCCTTGAGGCTTTATAATCACCGCTATGAAAGGGGATTGAATAGATTGGCCTAGTCATGAATAAATTTTTTTGAATATGGAAAATAAAAAGACATCAGTTTAAGGCCGATGTCTTAAATCACGGATATAGCATCTTCACTTGGTATATTTCTGTTGTTAATCGTTCAGCACTCTTTTTATTTAGAATGTCCGTGGTGGATTGGTTGGGGTATCTGTTTGCACTAAAGCCCATTTGGCTATTTCATCTTTGCGCATAAAGCTGACTCCGGAGTGGCTTTTGGCATATTGAATGAATTTGTCTAACACGTTGACAACTCCCGGTATGCCACCAATGCGATCATGCAAGCTGATAGACATCATGCGTCGCTGGGATACGCCTTCCACATAGAGTAAATCGAACTCATCTTTCAGCTCTTGCAAGAAATCAGCAGCCGTGATGGCACTATTACCGCCCCCTAACCGAACAATATCATTGTTACGTAACGTATAAGGAACGACGACAAAGGGCTTTCCTTCCACTTGGATAATGGATGGCTCATCTCGTGACAGGTCATCGATATGATAAATAAAGCCAAGTTCTTGTAGTATCTTCAGAGTGTCTTTACTGTGACGCATCCAAAAGGCATTGAACCCAATGGGGCGCTGCCCCGTAATTCGTTCCAATGTTTTAATGCTCTCAATATAAGATGAGCGCTCTTCTATTGGTGACATGCTAAATTGTGGCGTCCAGGTCTGGCCATGGCCGGAGATTTCATGCCCTTCATCTGCTACTTGTTTGGCAAGGCGCGGATTTAACTCTGCAGCGCGCCCCACCATGTGTGAGGTCACCTGAACACCATGTTTTCGCCACAAACGCAGCAAGCGGGGTACGCCTTCATTCATCCCATAGTCATACCAAGTGGGCGTGATGGTATCTGGGTAGCCCGGTTCCATGGGTGGAAAAGGACCTTCTGCATTCTTGTCTTGAGCGCCGGCTTCAAATTGCATGGAAATTGATATAATAAGCCGTTCACCGTTAGGCCAAAATTGTCTATTCATTGTATTTCCTTCTGAGGCGTGAGTTGTATTTTTGTCTGGTGACGATTCCGTCATATCTATTGCTAAGGCCGCCTGGCCTAATCCCACTCCAGCAACCAAGACGCTACTAGCCTTTAAAAAACGTCGACGTTGATTCATATCTCATCTCCTATTTATGCTGTTTTAATATAGGCAGTCCAGATCAAGAAGCGATCCTTTCTGACGTTATTTTCGAGAGTGTAAATAAGTTTCTTCCTACTGAGGTTATTAATAGGAAAACCTCTGTGCATTGACTGTTTCTAAGAGAGTAAGGTCGATTTTTTATGACGTCGGATTGCTTCAGCGCCGATCGCCAATATCAATGATGCTATCAATGTCTCTATGGCTGGATACAAGGCAAGAATAGCAATAGCACCATATACAAGGACGCCTAGTCGGTGCCAAAGAAGCAGTGCCCCTCCGCTTGCCAGTGCCGCAATGGCAAAGGTTGCAATAGATGCACGAGCGACACTATCGGTAATGTTTTCCCATCCACCCTGCGCCAATAATCCGGGCATAAACAGGAAAGCAAAGGGGATCAGATAGATGATGGAACTGAGCCGCATCGCCTCTTTGGCAATGCTGAACCACGAGGTCTTGGCAATGCCGGCGGCTACAAAGGCTGCCACACACACGGGCGGTGTGATGGCGGAAAGGGCAGCGTAATAAAGGACAAACAGGTGGGTGGCCAGCGGCTCAAAGCCAATACGGATCATGGCCGGAGCAAGAATGGAGGCTACCAGGATATAGGCTGCCGTGGTTGGTACGCCCATGCCCAATATCAGGCAAGCCAGGGCAACGACCACGGGAGCCAGTAATGGCATGCTGGAAAATTGCGACACTATGCTCGAAGAGAGATTGACACCAAACCCGGTCAGGTTGATGACAGTGACCAAAATCTGGGCGCCTGCTAGCAAGATGGTAATTGTCACAAAGCTGTTACCCGCATCGCGAACCCCCTCCATTATCTTGCCCATACAGACTTTGGCATCTTGTTGACTGCGCACATTTAACCCAAGAAACAGAGCCAGAATCACGACAGTACCCAGAGTGGCGGAAAAGGAGATAGAGCGACCGTTGAAGATGGCCCCGATAAGGACGATCAAGCCCCCCAGCAAAGGCATTAACCTTTTGGGATCCAGGGTTGATGACCAAGAGGGCATCTCCTCTTTAGGGACCAGTGGCAGTTTCCAGCGTTCGGCCACTATGTGGATGATGATAAAAAGGGAGGCATAAAACAGAATGGCCGGGATCAGCGCGGCGAGCGCTATGGTCTGATAGCCAACTCCGACTAGCTCTGCCATGACGAATGCGGCTGCACCCATGATCGGGGGAGCTAATTGTCCTCCGGTCGAGGCAACAGCTTCCACCCCTCCGGCTAGCCGGGGCGGATAGCCAAGTCGATTCATCAAAGGGATGGTGAGGTTGCCCGTTGTCGCGACGTTTGCCACGGCGCTGCCGCTTATCATGCCAAACAGGCTGGAGGCGATGGTGGCCATTTTGGCCGCCCCTCCGGGGGAGCGGCCACTGATCCGCATGGCAAATTCCATAAAGGCTTGTCCGCCCCCCGTACAGAGCACCATGGCCCCAAACAATACGAAGGGGGCTATGGTCGTGGCGGCAACCCCGGTCAGCATGCCCCATAGTCCCAGATCGCCAAGATAGAGGCTCTCGACCATGAAGGCAGTGTCGAGCCCGCGATGGCCCAAGGCGCCGGGGACCAGGTTGCCGTAAAGGGAGTAGATGAGAGACAGCACTATCATGATAGGGAATGCCCACCCCACGATACGGACCATCAGCACCAGCAATGCCAGTATAATGGCCGCTAATGAGATGGTATCCGTTACGTTGGCCTCAGGCAGAGAGGTGATGATTTCATCTGACCGAACAATCACGGCTAAGCAGGCAAGGCCGCACAGGATGGCCAGCCCTATATCAACCGCGCCCCGGACCTTACTTGGGTGCTCTTTTGAGGGAAACAGGGCATACCCCAGCACTATGATCAGCAGCAAAAAAAGTGGCCGTTGAATCAAGTTGGTGAACTGACCAAACAGGGAAGTTAGCATCACCAGCAATACTGCCGTGACGCTGAGCCCCGTGCTCAATCCGCCTCTGAGCCTTTCAAGTTTCATTAATCGTGTCATAGGTGTCACTCACTGGTCATGAAAGCGGGGATCAGGGACGCAGATGCTGCGGGATCTCGTAGCCTTTCTCCACGAGATAGCGGATCACCCCAGGGTGCAGGGGGATTGTCGAGGCATCGATGGTCAACTGGCGCATGTCGTACTCTTTGATAAGCGGCATCACGCCGGCTTGATAGCTCGTATCTTCGAAGACGGCTTTGGCAATCTTGTAGGCGGTCTCCTCATCAAAGTCGGGTCGGACTACGGTGGCATAACCGATTGACCAAGCGCTGTAGGGGGAAACCCCCTCGGCGGCGCCAGCGGGTATATCCATGACACCCACATCTTTGATTTTGGTTTTGATGATCTGTTTTTGTTCGTCACTCAGTCCCAGTATCCGGATCGGGGTAAAGGAGGCCAGATCCAGTGTGGAGCCATCGACCTTGTTGCCTACGCCGCCTTTCACATAGCCGACAATCCGGTTGTCCTTGATGGCATCGACCATGTCGCCTGTTGTGCCCCTGACATAGTCGGGCTTGATATTGAGCGCCTCAAGCACGCGCTCGGCGGTACTTTCGGTAGCCGATCCTCGAATCCCTGGATTGAACTTTTTGCCGTTCAAGTCAGAAAGCGAGGTGATCCCGGAGTCAGCGTGCACGATGACGTTTTGTGGCAGCTCGGCATAGATCCAGAGCATGCGGGTCTCAAGGTGCTGGGGGCTGGGGATAGAGGGATCGCGCCGCGCTGAGAGGCTAGCGATGTTGGTTGTAACCAAGCCCAGGTCAATTTGGTTGCGAGCGAGTCGGCGCAAGTTGTCGAGCGATGCTCCAGTTTCCACGACTTGCATATCGATACCGGCCTCTTTGAGGGCCTGAGCCACCGCCACATAGTAACCATATTGGTTGGATGACGATGCCGTTGTGCCGACGGCCAACTTGGTTTGCGCCTCGGCTATGGCTGTCGTCATCAGCACGGATGCCATTGCCAACCCCTTGATGACACTCAGATAACTTGTTCCAATCTGCATATTGAATCCTTGATTGTTCACTTGGTTGCCCTCTTCTATTGTAGATTGTCTACAATCTGCATTTGTTGTATACGTTAGGGCGTCTATTTTGTAAACACCGATGTTAATCGTTTGTGATGGAGGAGTGATGGCAATCTACGAAGAGCGAATCTATGAGATTCAGGCGGGACGAATGAAAGAGTATTTAGAACGCTACCGCCAACTGGGCTATGAAGTGCAAACTCGCCATTTGGGGCGGCCCATAGGCTATTTCGTCTCCGAAATAGGGGACCTGAACCTAGTTATTCAACTTCGCCGATATGACTCTTTAGCTGACAGGGCCCTGCGACGCGCCAAGATGGAGGCCGACCCAGCCTGGATCCGCTATCGCGAGGCAAATTCGCTACAGGTCAATCAAAAGAACCGTATACTGTTGGCCCAGGATTTTTGTCTGTTATATGACCAGCAAGGTGACGACGCTGAATGAGCGTAACTAATAAACCGGACGATCTACTTACCGCCCTGCGTGAGAGCAGTATGGCGACCATCATCAGGGATCATATCGAGGCGGATATCATCGGAGGCCTCCTCAAAGGAGGCAGCCATTTGACCGAGATTGCCCTTGCCCAGCGTTTTAATGTCAGTCGTGGACCCATTCGTGAGGCGCTGCGCACCTTGGAGGGGCAAGGGCTGGTCAATCAGCAAAAAAATTGTGGCTGGTTTGTGCGCCTCCTGTCTCAGGAGGATATCCAAGAGGTATTTATCGTCAGAAAAATTCTGGACGATGGCTTGGCCGATATGCTGGTAGCCCAGGCGCCAGAACAACTACAGATTGTCGCCGATAATTTGAGTGCCTTGGCTGCGGCCATGGATCAGGCCATTAGCCCTCATGATAGCGGCACCTTTGCCAAGCTAAACCAGCGGTTTCACAACGTGTTGCTGGAAGCCTCCAATAACAGCCGATTGATGAAACTCTATCGCAACATGATGGGAGAGGTGGCCTCCCATGTTGCCATGAGCCTCACCTGTTCTGGTGCCATGGTGGTATCTAATCACGAGCACTATCAAATGATCGATGCCCTGCTGGCCAGAGATGGGGCCGTGTTACGCATCCTGTTTCAACAGCATAGAGAGCACACCCTAGCAAGAATGCTCGAGCACTCCATCTAGCGACACCAGACTCCTCGGCACCAGTCCCTCGGCGATCTGGTGGTCCGAATTGTGATGGGGCATCAGTGATGAGGCTTGTGGTTAATGGATTAACCTTTTAGCTTGTTCTGACGAGGCGCAGATGCGCCATCTGATAAAGCGTCACTGAGGAGTAGATGATGATGAAGCTGATGATCCCGCCCATGGTGGATTTTGCGACTGGCCGTTTGTCCGGTGCCGAACTGGTGGAGAAGAGTACAAGGTTGGCTGATCTGCATGGCTTGTTTGCCGATCCGTCGGCTGAAGCGGAGGTTGATCCGCAAACTGTGCTCTATCGCGTGGCGATGTTGCCCAGCAGTGGTGTGGAGGGGGATCTCAACATGGGCGTCACCCATCTTGAGGCTGGCAGGATAGGGAGCGAGTTTTTTATGACCCGTGGTCATATCCATGCCCGGGCCGAGCAGGCGGAGTACTACTTCGGGTTGTGCGGGACCGGCTTGCTGCTGTTGCAGGATATGGCTGGCGTCTGTCGGCTTGAGCAGGTTTTCCCCGGCAGTGTGCACCATATCCCGGGTCACGTGGCCCACCGGTTGATCAATACCGGCGAGACCCGGCTCTCTGCGCTGGCGGTCTGGCCTGCCATTGCCGGTCATGATTACCGGCTGATGGCAGAGCGGGGGTTTGGCCTGCGGGTGGTCGCAGGGAAGGAGGGGGAGCCTTGTATTGTGAGCAGTGTAGTGAGCAGTGTGATGAGCAGCGAGGTGAGCGCTTCAATCACTTAACCATCAGCCAGCTGGGGTCGTGAGCGACCCCGTTAGCGGCTGCCGCAGGATTGGCGCACCACCAGGGAGGGGGGCAAGATGATGCTCTTGGCCGGTTCGTCATTGCCGGCAATCCGTTCGAGCAGCAGT